>NZ_JACSLC010000031.1:0-1486 GCF_018617905.1 Exiguobacterium sp. s40
TGAACTGAGCCCCGTAAAATGGACAGTTTAATAAAAAGCCCACGTTTTCTATGCGGCGATCAGATGGCCCCGATATTGTTCCGGGGTCATCTTTTTTAGGTTCCATTGACCTCGTTCGCAGTTGTAATAGCTTATGTAGTCCCCGACCATTTCTCGGACCTCCTCGAGCGATTTGCACGAGCGGTTGGTGACATAGTCCTTCAAATGGCCGAAGAACGATTCGATTGGTGCGTTGTCGAGACAGTTGCCCCGACGTGACATGGACTGGACCAGTCCGAGGTCGCCGACGAGTTGTTGGTAGTCCGGATGTGTGTAGTGGAAGCCTTGGTCCGAATGAATCATCGCCTCGGGATGTAGGTTCCCTTGGAGATGCTCTTCGAGCTTTTCCATCGTCTGAAAGACGAGGTCCATGTGAAGGCCCGTGGACAGCTTATGTGCCACGATCTCGCGTGTGGCGACGTCCTTCACACAAGACAGATAGACGTTCTCGCCGGAGGCGATCGGGAGATAGGTGATGTCGGTCACGAACACCTTCCCGGGCTCGCTCTGCCGGAACTGACGGTTCAATAGATTCGGCACGACGCGATGCTCGAGCGTCGCTTTAGCTAGTTTTCGATAAGGGCTCATCTTTCGGATTTTGGTGACGATGTTATACTTGCGCATCAGTCGGAGGATGCGCTTATGGTTGATTCGGATCCCGAGGGTTGCGCGCACCTCCATGTACAGTGCCCGATAACCGACTTTGCCACCGTGGCTGTCGTGAATCTGCTTGAGTAGGGTCGCATCTAGATAATCACGCTCTTCCCGTAGGGACTCTGCCTCGGATCGGTTCAACCAGGCATAGTAACCACTCCGGCTCACACCAGCGATTTCACATAGTGGGCGCACGAGGTTTTCCAGCTGCGCGATTCGGATGATGGTATTGATGACCTGATATTTCTCTGCCGGTGTCAGTTCGTTCGTTTCGCCTGCCCTTCTAACTTCTCTAGCTTTTTTAAGAGTTCGTTCTCGGCCGTCAGATATTTGATCCGCGCCTCTGCCTTCGCCAACCGTCGCTCCATCGACTCGTCTTTTTTCGGACGCCCGCCTCCCAGGGTCTTCCCACGTTTGTTGTTCAGGAGACCGTCTTCTCCGTCCGTTCGGTACGTCCGACGCCAACGCTTCAACGAAGACTTCGCCTTCTCTTTCCCAATCACCGTCAGGTCGAACCCCGCCTCTGTGAAGATCTGTTGAGGTCCTTTGCCGTCCATGTTCTCACGCACGGCCTTGACCTTAAACTCGGCGGTGTATTGAATCGAACGTTCTGATACGGAGGCGACGTTTGGATTTTCTTCGAGCTGATTGATTTGTTGAATGTTGAAGATGATTTTACTCATGACTGTTTCTCCCGTCTGAATGAATAGGTTCATTATAGCGATTCGTGCGCACACGAAAAACCCCGAGTGAGGCACTTTTTTCAAGTGTCCATCATTCGGGGTTCAGTTCA
>NZ_JACSLC010000032.1:0-1433 GCF_018617905.1 Exiguobacterium sp. s40
TAATAAAAAAACTTATGCTGATTCAAGGAGATGATTCCTGTACTGTACGGGAGTCATCTTTTTCATGTTCCATTGATAACGATGATGGTTGTAATAGCTAATGGTTTTTCGGATTTCACGCTGTAGTGAATCGAACGTGGTACAGGCCTTTAACTCGACGATATCCTTGAAATGTCCAAAGAATGATTCCTGGACAGCGTTATCCCAACAGTTGCCCCGTCGGGACATGGATTGACCTAGCTTCATACGCTTCACCTCTTTCTGATAGGTCGGGCTCGTGTAATGCCCTCCTTGATCTGAATGGATGAATGCGTCCTTGTCCAAGCGAATCCTCCGGTTCTTCCGTAAACGCTTCAACGTATCCAATACAATGTCAAGATTGATGTTCTCAGAGAGTTGATGCGCCAGTACCTCATTGGTCGAACCGTCCACGATGGTCGAAAGATAGGCTCGCTTACCGTTCCCGTAAAATATGTAGGTGATATCGGTGAGAAGCACCTTGTAGGGAGTGCCCTGTTTGAATTCGCGTTTGAGGCGATTCGGCACCACCCGGTGCTCGGCCGTCGCCTTAATGAGCCGTTTGTATGGCTTCGCCTTGCGGATTGGACACACGATGTTGTATTTCCGCATGATACGTCGGATACACTTCAGGTTCATCGTCACACCGAAATGACCAGACAGCACCATCTTGATCTGCCTAGCACCCTTCTTGCGCTTCTTGAAGTGGAACGCCTTCAGAACGAGGTCACGAAGAGCCACGTCTTTCGATTCGCGCTCCTGTCTGGTCTGTCTCCTCCGTTCCGAGAAATAGGCGTGGTATCCCTGACGTGACACCCCGGCCACCTGGCAGAGATGGCTGACCATCCCCTTCATTTTGTGCTTGATGATGACACCTTGAATCAGCTCATACTTTTGCGATGCGTTAAGTCCAGCTTTCCTCTCCCTTCCGCCAGGCGGATCTCCTTTAATAGTTCGACCTCTGCTTTCAACAGTTTGTTTTCGGCCTCGAGCTTCGCGTACCGTTCTTCTGTCGACAGCTCTTTATCTCTCCAACGTCCTGAATTACTTGATCGTGTATCGCGCAGCCCCATTACCCCATCTTTTCGGTAAGCTCGTGTCCAACGATTTTTACAAGAACTCATACGCCGTTCACCGAGTACCTCCACATCGAATCCACATCCCCGGAAGATTTCCACAGGGAACTTTCCTTCCAACGTCTGTGCTATAAAAAGTTCCTTAAACTCATCGGTATACGTGATCCCTTTCGGGCTCACAGATTTAACGTAAGGATTTGCGGCTAGCGCATCTATTTCTTTTGACGTAAATATCTTCTTCGACACTCGAATTCACTCCCAATATGATTTAGTCCAGTGTACACAAAAACCCTGAGCAGTAGACTTTTTTTTAGTGTCTACTACTCAGGGTACAGTTTA
>NZ_JACSLC010000033.1:0-1187 GCF_018617905.1 Exiguobacterium sp. s40
CCCGTTCCCATGCCGAACACGGAAGTTAAGCGCTTCAGCGCCGAAAGTAGTTGGGGGTCTCCCCCTGTGAGGATAGGACGCTGCCAGGCTGATTGTTTTTTTGAAAAAATTATTGACTTTAGTCTCGATGACATTTAAAATAGGTAAAGTCGATACAATAATTATTTAAAACGGTCCCGTGGTGTAGTGGTTAACATGTCTGCCTGTCACGCAGAAGATCGCGGGTTCGAATCCCGTCGGGACCGCCATTTTTTTATTTAAACTTAATAAGTTGGCTTTGTAGCTCAGTTGGTAGAGCAAAGGACTGAAAATCCTTGTGTCGGCGGTTCGATTCCGTCCAAAGCCACCATTTACAGCGCCGGTGTAGCTCAGTTGGTAGAGCATCTGACTTGTAATCAGAGGGTCGAGGGTTCGAATCCTTTCGCCGGCACCATTTTTCTCATGGCGGTTGTGGCGAAGTGGTTAACGCACCGGATTGTGATTCCGGCATTCGAGGGTTCAATTCCCTTCAGCCGCCCCATTTTAAAAAATTAATGAGCCATTAGCTCAGTTGGTAGAGCATCTGACTTTTAATCAGAGGGTCGCAGGTTCGAGCCCTGCATGGCTCACCATTTCTCATTAATTTCTATACTTAAATATTATATGCGGGTGTGGCGGAATTGGTAGACGCGCTAGACTTAGGATCTAGTGTCTTTGACGTGGGGGTTCGAGTCCCTTCACCCGCATCTCTAATCTAACTTTATATTGCGGAAGTAGTTCAGTGGTAGAATACGACCTTGCCAAGGTCGGGGTCGCGGGTTCGAATCCCGTCTTCCGCTCCAATTATATGCGGTCGTGGCGGAATCGGTAGACGCGCTAGGTTGAGGGCCTAGTGGTGGTTAACACCGTGGAGGTTCAAGTCCTCTCGACCGCATTAATGCACCCTTAGCTCAGCTGGATAGAGCGTTAGACTACGAATCTAAAGGCCGGGAGTTCGAATCTCTCAGGGTGCACCATTTATAACGGGAAGTAGCTCAGCTTGGTAGAGCACTTGGTTTGGGACCAAGGGGTCGCAGGTTCGAATCCTGTCTTCCCGACCATTTCTTAATTCAATTTGGTCTTTGAAAACTGAACGATGAGGCAAAAATGTTTTACAATTTTTGAATGAAGCGCAAGCTTCGTCATTTTTAAAGAGCTATATCAAATTC
>NZ_JACSLC010000034.1:0-927 GCF_018617905.1 Exiguobacterium sp. s40
CGTGTGGAGCTGAATGATACTAATCGGTCGAGGCTTTGATCTAGTCTAATGGTTTGTATGAATTGATGAGTCTTCAGTTTTGAGAGAACAATCTCTTAAAAAAGAGTTGACATTATGTTAAGATAATGTTAATCTCATATATGTCTGGTGGCGATGGCGAAGTGGCCACACCCGTTCCCATGCCGAACACGGAAGTTAAGCACTTCAGCGCCGAAAGTAGTTGGGGGTCTCCCCCTGTGAGGATAGGACGTTGCCAGGCATTACATATTTGGAGGATTAGCTCAGCTGGGAGAGCACCTGCCTTACAAGCAGGGGGTCGGCGGTTCGATCCCGTCATCCTCCACCATTTACACCTGCCGGTGTAGCTCAGTTGGTAGAGCATCTGACTTGTAATCAGAGGGTCGAGGGTTCGAATCCTTTCGCCGGCACCATTTTTAAAATAGTCTACCGCATGAATTATACCTTGCCGGGGTGGCGGAATTGGTAGACGCACAGGACTTAAAATCCTGCGAGGGTTTCCTCGTGCCGGTTCAAGTCCGGCCCTCGGTACCATCTTAATATCCCATGAAAGTTCATTCGTCTCGCACCCTTAGCTCAGCTGGATAGAGCGTTAGACTACGAATCTAAAGGCCGGGAGTTCGAATCTCTCAGGGTGCACCATCTATTTCGGGAAGTAGCTCAGCTTGGTAGAGCACTTGGTTTGGGACCAAGGGGTCGCAGGTTCGAATCCTGTCTTCCCGACCATCATAACTTTTGGGGCCTTAGCTCAGCTGGGAGAGCGCCTGCCTTGCACGCAGGAGGTCAGCGGTTCGATCCCGCTAGGCTCCACCATTTTTTAAACTGACGAACTTTGAAAACTGAACGATGAGGCAAAAATGTTTTACAATTTTTGAATGAAGCGCAAGCTTCGTCATTTTTAAAGAGCTA
>NZ_JACSLC010000035.1:0-478 GCF_018617905.1 Exiguobacterium sp. s40
TCCAGACATCAAATCAGTAGTCGTTCGGTTCTATATCGGTGGATCAAGAAGTATACTAGTCATAGCGAGTTAACAGATTCGAGAAAAGGGATGGATCGAGCTATGGCAAAAGGGAGAAAGACCACATTCGAGGAACGCATGGAGATCGTCAGGTATTGCCTGGACAATGGACGGAACTATCAACAGACGGCCGAGATATTCGCCGTGTCGTACCACCAGGTCTACGGCTGGACGAAAAAATATGACGCCGACGGCGTGCACGGGCTCGAGGACCGGCGCGGACGGACGAAGCAAGAAGAGGAACTGACCAACGAAGAGAAGCTCGAACGTCGCATCCAACAGATCGAGCGGGAGAACGAGCGCCTGCGTGCCGAGAACCTGTTCCTAAAAAAGTTAGAGGAGATCGAGAGGAGAGGTTGATCAGCCAAATCCGGCTACAATTACGTTACATGGCGATCGAGGAAATGTCGACGACCGA
>NZ_JACSLC010000036.1:0-430 GCF_018617905.1 Exiguobacterium sp. s40
TTAATTTCACATATGGTCCGTGAGGACCGTGTGTCTTAGACGCTAGATCAAGGTAGAAAGGGCGTACGGTGGATGCCTTGGCACTAGGAGCCGATGAAGGACGCGACGAACAGCGAAATGCCCTGGGGAGTGGTAAGTACACATTGATCCAGGGGTATCCGAATGGGGGAACCCACCGCCGGGAGACTGGCGGGACACCCGTGTGAATACATAGCACGGCGTGAGGCAAACCCGGGGAACTGAAACATCTAAGTACCCGGAGGAAGAGAAAGAAAATTCGATTCCCTGAGTAGCGGCGAGCGAAACGGGAACAGCCCAAACCAGGAAGCATGCTTCCTGGGGTTGTAGGACACTCTATACGGAGTTACAAAGGGATAGGATAGGTGAACGACCTGGAAAGGTCGGCCAGAGAAGGTGACGGCCCTGTAGC
>NZ_JACSLC010000037.1:0-381 GCF_018617905.1 Exiguobacterium sp. s40
AACAAGGTAGCCGTATCGGAAGGTGCGGCTGGATCACCTCCTTTCTAAGGAAAATGCCCATGTGGCATTGCCCATCGTTCAGTTTTGAGAGACCAAATCTCTCGACAATCAAAATATGAGGGCCTATAGCTCAGCTGGTTAGAGCGCACGCCTGATAAGCGTGAGGTCGGTGGTTCGAGTCCACTTAGGCCCACCATTTTTTTGAGAATTCCTATATGGGGCCTTAGCTCAGCTGGGAGAGCGCCTGCCTTGCACGCAGGAGGTCAGCGGTTCGATCCCGCTAGGCTCCACTTTGTTCCTTGAAAACTGAAGATTCATCAAGACATCAAACCAATTAATTTCACATATGGTCCGTGAGGACCGTGTGTCTTAGACGCTAGA
>NZ_JACSLC010000038.1:0-367 GCF_018617905.1 Exiguobacterium sp. s40
AACGAACAAAAGTTCGTGATTCCGTCAGATTTCCTCGCCCCCTCCGCGGGTATCGGAATGGGACGAGAGTCATCCGACCATATGGAGAAGGAGGGAAAGACGTGCTGAAAGGCTACAAATATCGGCTCCACCCCACGCCGGCACAGGCCGAGTTCCTGGTCAAGACGATCGGCTGCGCCCGCTTCGTCTACAACAAATTGCTCGAGGACCGCATCAAGATCCACGAGGAGGCGAAGGCGGGCGGCGGGCCGAAACGGAAGCCGCCGACACCGGCCTCCTACAAG
This sequence comes from Exiguobacterium sp. s40, assembly GCF_018617905.1. Lineage (NCBI taxonomy): Bacteria > Bacillati > Bacillota > Bacilli > Caryophanales > Exiguobacterium > Exiguobacterium sp. s40. The sequence continues at coordinate 285 of NZ_JACSLC010000038.1, forward strand.
CCGCTGTTCCCGTTCCTGTGCGAGGCGGACAGCCTCGCGCTCGCGAACGCGAAGCTGCACCTCGACGCGGCGTTCGCGAAGTT
>NZ_JACSLC010000039.1:0-283 GCF_018617905.1 Exiguobacterium sp. s40
CCGGTGTTCAAGTCGAGACGGAAATCGCGCGCGTCCTACACGACGAACAACCAGCACGGCACGATCCGCATCGAGGCGGGAAAAGTCCGGCTCCCGAAGGTCGGGTTCATCCGGTTCACACAGCACCGCGGCTTCGACGGCGAGATCCGCTCGGCAACCGTGTCGATGACGAGAACGGGCAAATTCTTCGTGTCGCTCCTCCTCGCGAAGAAGCATGAGCAGGTCAAAAACCGGCGCAACGACTTCCTCCACAAGCTGTCGCGACGCATCGTCGACGAGAACC
>NZ_JACSLC010000040.1:0-275 GCF_018617905.1 Exiguobacterium sp. s40
CCTGGAGACGGACTTCTAAATCTAGGGGCAAAACCAATTGGTTCATGGTATACTCTTTGTACATGGGGGCACCTCCAAAGTTATGGTTTGGTCACTTTAACTTTATCAGAGGTCGCCCCTATCTGTTTAGTCCAAAATGTGTGCACGAACCCATAAAAATGACAAGAGGCCCCCGGGAGCGAACAATGAACTGAACCCCGAATGATGGACACTTGAAAAAAGTGCCTCACTCGGGGTTTTTCGTGTGCGCACGAATCGCTATAATGAACCTATTC
>NZ_JACSLC010000005.1:0-242204 GCF_018617905.1 Exiguobacterium sp. s40
GAATAGGTTCATTATAGCGATTCGTGCGCACACGAAAAACCCCGAGTGAGGCACTTTTTTCAAGTGTCCATCATTCGGGGTTCAGTTCACAAGTCGCTCCCGGGGGCCTCTTTGTTATAAATCTACTGAGTTATGTCCCAGCCTCTTATTTTTTCTGCTGCTCATCTTCGGTGATGCGGCGGTTAATCTCCTCGTAATCGAGCACGATGTCGTCTTTGTTGTCTTTGTAGGCGTATCCTTTTTGAATGACGACGATCGAGGCAATCAAGACGAGCAAGATAATCAAACCGCTCACTGCAAAAATCCATCCCATGGGCCATTCCTCGCTTTCGTACTTCTAGTATGCCAAAAACGAAAGAGATTCTCCATCTTTCGGGTACTTCGAACTGTCACAGCATTGAAATACCTAATGAGGCGATTAGATATGATACAATAATATGCAGAAGAACACTGACAGAGAAAGTAGGGATGACTATGGCGATTTTGATTGTGGACGACGAACCGGTCAATACGATGGTTCTCGAACAATTATTGCATCAACATGATTATGAGACGATTTCGGTCTCAAGTGGTGAAGATGCGCTCGCGCTCCTGACGGATCCGCAAGCCCCGTCGCTATACGACCTTGTCCTGCTTGATGTCGAGATGCCAGGGATTTCTGGGATTGAGACATGCAAACGGATTCGACAGATGACCGGTTACGAGGAATTGCCCGTGATCATGGTCTCGGGCCGCACCGAAGAAAAGCAGATTGCGGAAGGACTTGACGCTGAGGCGTCCGATTATACGACGAAACCGATTAAAATCACGGAACTGCTCGCACGAATCCGTTCGGCACTTCGCTATAAAGCAGCCGTGGATGAACGGAAGAAATATGAGGCACTTCTTCAATATGACCTCGATCTCGCGCAAAAGATTCAACAGAGTGCCTTGACCCCACCGATCAGTAACGATGAGATTGACGTCCGGGCCTTGTATTTGCCGTCTAAAAAACTGGCCGGTGACATGTATGCCTGGTTCCAGGTCGCACCTGATCGCTACGGCGTCATCATCTTTGATGTGATGGGGCATGGCGTGTCGTCGGCGTTGATTACGATGGGCATTCGTTCGATTTTACCGGGCCTCGTCGGCAACGTCCAATATCCGGTCGATGTGATGAGCGAGTTGAACCGCCAGATGACGTTCTTGTTCTCGGGAGAGGACATGCAGAGCTACTTCACGGCCGTATACTGCTATATCGATACGACGAAGCGTCAAATCGAGTACGTCAACGCCGGACATCCGCCGGTCATCGTGACGTCTGATACAGGCGTCACGCGCCTCGAGACGACCGGAGTGCCGGTCGGTATGTTCGAGGAGCCGAACTATGAGTCAAACGTGATTGACATCGAGCCGGGTATGACGATGCATATGTATACGGATGGGCTGATGGAATGTTACAGCAAAGATATCGATGACGGCATCCGTTGGCTCGAGAAGGACATCGCGTCCTACGGGCTCGACTACGCGCGCCATGTCGCCGAACAGCTCGTTCCTAAAATCGAGATCGACGATGACCTCTGTCTCGTCACGGTCAAATTGATGTAAATAAGAGGGTGTCACCGTAGCCGGCGACACCCTCCTTTTCTTTAGAAATAACGCTTACGCCACAAAATATAAAAGGCGAGGCTTGAGAAGCCGACCATCATCGCGAGTGCGAACACGAAACCGATCGATTGGCCTTCCCATGGGACTTGAACGTTCATCCCGAATATCCCAGAGATCATCGTCGGGATGCTCAGCACGATTGTGATCGAGGCCAAGAACTTCATGACGAAGTTGACGTTGTTCGAGATGATCGAACCGAAGGCGTCCATTTTAATGCTGATGATGTCGTTATAGATCGACGCCATCTCCATCGCCTGGCGGTGCTCGACGAACACGTCTTCGAGCAATTCCTCGTCTTCCTCGTGCTTCTCGAGGCTCGGTGTCTTGACGATGCGGTCGAGGACGCTGTCGTTCGCTTTAAGTGAGGTCATAAAATAGACGAGCGACTTCTGTAAGTTCATCAATTGAAAGATTTCCTGATTTCGCATCGAACGTTGCAACTCTTGCTCGAGCTCGTCCATGCGCCGGTCGATTTGGCGAAGGAAACGCAAGTACGTCATGCTGACTCGATGCAAAATCTGGAAGACGAACCGGCTCCGATAGTTCGTTCGGAACAGCCGGGCTTTTCCGTTGGCGAACAGGTTGAGCACGTCGAGGTCTCGTGAGCAGACGGTGATGAAATGGCGGCCGGTGACGATGATACCGAGTGGAATCGTGTTGTAGGCGCGTCCCGTATCATCTTCTTCCACGTACGGTACGTCGATGATCATGAGGAGCCCCTCATCATCTTTTTCAAATCGTGGTTTTTCTTCAATATCAAGCGGGTCGTAGACGAAGTCTTCAGGAATGCCGGAGGCGGCGATGACTTGATCAGCCTCATCTTTCGTCGGATTGACGAGTTGGATCCAGCTTCCTTTATCAAAGTCGTCGATTTCGTCGACACGCCCAGATGCGTCGGTACGGTAAATCGTTAGCATAATGTTCCTCCTACCTTAGCTCAACCTAATTATAGGTAGGCGATTGAGAGAGTGCAATCGGAAAAGGAGGAGTTTTTTTGTTTTTTCTCGAAAACATGCTACAGTGGGAAAGAATGGCAGTAGGAATGAGTCAAAGGAGGGATGAAGTTGTCACAAACGCCCCAAAATGCTCTGTTTAACGAAGAAAAGTTGGCGGAGCTCCATCAAATCGCTAGCGGAAATAAAGAATTCTTGAAAAAGATTGCCGATACGTACGTGCGTCAATTCGAGGCGAAGTTCCCTGAATTGAAACAGATGGTGCATGAACGAAATCACGAACAAATCGAACAACTTGCCCACTTGTTGAAAGGGGCCTCTTATTCTGTCGGGCTCGACGAGACGGCCGCTCGATTCCATCAGCTTGAAATGGCTGGGGAGACGAACGAGACGTCGAACCTCGAACCGATTCTCGATGAGATTGAAGCCGATATGCATCGCTTCGATCAAGAATGGGACGCCCACTTGAACGAGTTGCCATAGGAAAAACGGGATTCCGCCGCGAGGCGAAATCCCGTTTTTCAAATCAAGCTAAAAATTCGTCGAGTGTGGCGATCAGCATGCCAATCTCTGGTTTTGTGATCTGGGCGTTCGCCCCGACCGCGTCGCCTTTATGCTTCAAATCATCCGAGATGAGTGAAGAGAAGATGACGATCGGCAGGTCGGCGAATTGGTCCATCTCACGGAGTCGTTTCGTCAAATGCAAGCCGTCCATTTGCGGCATCTCGATGTCGGTGATGAGAAGGTCGCAATGAACGTCGCTCTGTTCGAACGCATCGAGCGCTTCCTTTCCATTGTTGAAGATCGTCGTGTTGAAGTAGCCGGCATCGTCGAGCGTGTCGATGATGAGCGTCCGTAACATCTCTGAATCTTCCGCGATCCACACTTGTTTGTTCGACCGTTCCCGGGCACCGAGCCGTTTGACCGATTCGCGGGCCATGATATCCTTTCGTGACAATTCGAGCGCAATCCGCTCGTAATCGAGAAGGATAATCATCTGGTCTCCCGTTTTGACGACCCCGTTCGTGATGCCTTGCATGCCGCGCGCGAGATCGGACGGCGTGTCGATCTGTTCCCATGAGATTCGTTTAATTTCGGTCACTTGGTCGACGCGGAGCACCGACTTTTCTCCGTTGAACTCACAGACGATCAAGCGGTCGTTCTCTCCAACGTCACGCGGGTGACCGATGACCATTGGTAAATCGATGACGGTCATGACCTCGCCGCGAAGCTCGATGAGCCCCATGATCGCTTCCGGGGTACCCGGTAGCGGGGTGAGGGGAAGCATCGTGATGATTTCACGTACTTTCATGACGTTGATCCCGAAAATGAACGGGCCAGATTGGAAAATGACGATTTCTAATTCGTTCGTGCCTGCCTCAAGTAAAATATTATGATCCATGCTCACTGGTGGTCCCTCCTAGTTCACGTACTCTCTTCCTTTCTATCGGTCGATTTGATGAACATCTACAGTTGAAAGTGTCAAAGTCGAGGCGGAATTGACAAAAAATTGACGAGTAACCGTTTACATTACATAAACTGAATCTTTATAGTTGTTCTACCGATTTGATTTTGCATACAATGGGGGTGGCAACGAGATATCAAAGCTTACTCAGGAGGCAGATAGAGATTATGAGTATGAACACGTATCCATATTTAATTAATGGACAATGGCAGGAATCAACAACGAACGAAACAATCGAACTCGTTTCACCTTATACAGAAGAAGTCGTCGGACATGTCCAGGCGATGTCTCGTGATGAAGTCGATGAGGCAATTCACGGCGCGAAAAGCGCACAACAGGAATGGGCGGCGCTTCCTGTCAACAAGCGTGCCGAACTGTTGTACGCTTGGGCGGACAAACTCGAAGAGCGCGTAGATGAGATCGGTCAAATCATCATGCGCGAAGTCGGGAAAAACTTGAGCGATGCGAAGAAAGAAGTCGTCCGGACAGCAGAAATCATTCGCTATACGGCGGAAGAAGGACTTCGCTTCACAGGCGGATTCATGCAAGGCGACTCATTCCCGGGCGGTTCGAAGAACAAGATGGCGATCATCAAGAAAGAAGCACTCGGTGTCGTCCTCGCGATCTCGCCGTTCAACTATCCGGTCAACTTGGCAGCAGCCAAAATCGCACCGGCTCTTATCACTGGTAACGCGGTCGTGTTTAAACCAGCGACACAAGGCGCTATCAGCGGCGTGAAAATGGTCGAGGCGCTTCAAGATGCAGGTCTTCCGAGCGGTCTATTGAACCTCGTCACAGGACGCGGGTCGGTCATCGGTGACTACTTGACGTCACACCCTGGCATCGACATGATCACGTTCACAGGTGGTACCGGGACAGGTCAACACTTGTCACAACAAGCATCGATGGTACCTGTCGTGCTCGAACTCGGCGGGAAAGATCCGGCCCTCGTCCTCGAAGATGCGGACCTCACCCTGGCGGCCGATCAAATCATCAGCGGGGCGTTCTCGTATTCAGGACAACGCTGTACGGCGATCAAGCGCGTGTTCGTGCTCGAACATCAAGCAGACGAACTCGTCGGTATGTTGAAAGAACGTGTCGAGAAGCTCACGGTCGGCTCACCGGTCGATAACAGCTTTATCGTCCCACTCATCGACAAGAAGTCGGCAGATTACGTCCAAGGTTTGATTGACGACGCCGTCAACAAACAAGCGACGGTCGTCCACGGAAACGAGCGCGACGGCAACCTCCTTCATCCGACGCTCCTCGACCACGTCACGCGTGAGATGCGCGTCGCTTGGGAAGAGCCGTTCGGACCGGTGTTGCCGGTCATCCGCGTCAAGTCGCTCGACGAGATGATTGAACTCACGAACGAATCAGAGTTCGGTCTCCAAGCGAGCGTGTTCACACAAAACGTGAACAACGCCTTCACGGTCGCCGACAAGCTCGAAGTCGGTACAGTCCAAGTGAACGGTCGCACAGAACGCGGCCCTGACCACTTCCCGTTCATCGGCGTGAAGCAATCAGGCCTCGGGGTCCAAGGGATTGGACGCAGCCTCGAGACGATGACACGCGATAAAGTTACCGTCATCAACTTATAAGTGATTGGAGAGGAGAAATCCTCTCCTTTTTTTGTGTGATTGAAATCCGTTCTGATCGACAGGTATAATGAGTGAAGATAGGTGGAAGGGGTTGTGGGGACGTGGCGAACTGGATTTCAAGCCAACTGGCAAGACTCGATATACCGACGCCGTTCGAGGTCGGCAACGTGAACGTCTATGTCGTCGAACATATGAACCGTTTCTTCATGGTCGATTGTGGACCAGACACGGAAGAGGCGTGGACTTCATTGACGACACAATTGGCCGAGCTCGAACTGAATCTCGCGGATATTGATTTTTTATTTTTGACGCACCATCATGCCGACCATGCGGGGCAGGCCTGGCGTTTGCGTGACGCCTCGATCCCTGTATATGGACACGAGAAGCTCGTTCGCTATTTGGAACAGACACCGAACTTCATCAAACGGGGCAATCAGTTCTTACACGACCTGGCGCACTGGTTTGGTACACCAGAGTCGATTGTGAACAAACTGCCTGATTATCGGGAAGCGTTGCGTTGGATCGGTCCGACGACCGTCACGATGACGTTCGAGGACGGTCAGGATGTGACGAGTGACGGGGCATGGAAGACGATCCATCTGCCTGGTCATGCGAGTGACCAGCTCGGTCTGCTTGGTCCAGGCGGTGTCTTGATCGCGGGTGATCATTTGATCGATACGGTCGAACCGAACCCGCTCATTGAACAACCGTACGAGGAGGAAGGGTTTGCCTCACCGGTCGTCCTGTATCTCGATTCGCTCCGAAAACTTCAAGACGTCGATTTGAAGCTCGTCGTGAGCGGGCACGGGGAACCGATTCAAAAACCGCGACCGTTGATCGAGACGCGCATCGCCCAGCGTTATGAACGGAGTGAGTTGCTGCTCGCCGATTGGGTCGACGGGTTGAGCGTGTTCGATTGGTCGATGCGCCTCTATGGCCGCAAGATGCGTCGGGCGATGCCGCTCGTCTTCAGTGAGGTGTTCGCGCGCTTGACATTGCTCGAGGAACGTGGCCGCGTCGTCAAACGGTTGACGGACGGGAAATGGATCTATATGAGAGCGGAGGAATTTGTGGAATGAGACATATTGTCATCACGGGTGCGTCGAGCGGCTTTGGGGCCGCGCTGGCGCATTCTTTTTATGAGTCGGGTGCCCGATTGACGTTGATTGCACGAAGTGAGGACCGTTTGCGTGAACTCGGCACGAAACTATCGGCCGATTGGCTCGTCGCCGACGTCTGTACCGAATACGAGACGCTCGTGGCAAACGTCGAACGAACATACGGGCCGATCGACGTCTGGGTGAACAATGCCGGTATCGGTGAGTTCGACCGGGTCGTCGATCAATCGACCGACGTCATCGAGGAGACGATGCGCTTGAACGCGATCGCCCCGATGATGCTCGCACGTGACTGTGCCCGGTCGATGCGCCGCGGCAGCACGATCATCAACGTCTGCTCGCAAGCGGCGAAAGTACCGACGCCGAAGTCGGCCGTCTATGCCGGTTCAAAGGCGGCGTTACTTCAGTTCTCGAACGCGCTTCGGTTGGAACTGAAGCCGGAAGGGATTCATGTGTTGACGGTCAATCCGGGTCCGATCGCGACACCGTTTTTTCTCCGGGCCGACAAGAGCGGACGTTACGAGGCGAGCGTGAAATCGATTATGCTCAATCCCGATCATCTCGCGAAACGTGTCGTCGCGGCGTGTGAGGCGTCGAAACGTGAAGTGAACGCCCCGTGGTGGATGGAACTTGGCGCGAAACTGTACGCAATGTGCCCGGTCATGTTCGAACGGCTCGCAAAACGGGGATTTGACAGAAAGTAAATGCGCCAACATAGAGAAAAAAGGGGGAGACACGATGCGCCGATTGAAACAATTTGGCTTGATGCTGTCACTCATCTTCCTCGCTGCCTGCGGGACGACGCGCGCCGAGATCGCACCGACGTTCGAACAGGCAGCCGAGAAAGCGAAACAGTCGACGGTCAATTTTTATATGTGGGGAGGCGATGACGGCATCAATCGCTACATCGATGAGTATGTCGCGCCCCGCCTGAAACAGACGTATGACGTGGAGTTGAACCGCGTCCCGATGGACACGGCCGAGTTCGTGCGCCAATTGTCGCTCGACAAGCGGGCAAATCGAGAAGAAGGGACGATCGACCTCATGTGGATCAACGGAGACAATTTCCGTAACGCCGCCGAGGCGGAGTTGCTCCAAGGCGACCTGCTCGACAAAATCCCGAACGCCGCGCTGTTGAACGAAGAAGCCCAGGCAACTGATGCGGGCACCCCGACCGACGGGCTCGAGGTCGCCTGGGGGAACGTGCAGTTCGTCATGCACTATGATGCGGACAAAGTGAAAAATCCGCCGACGACGTTCGACGAATTACATCGTTGGACCGAAGAAAATCCGGGCCGTTTCACGTATCCTGAAGTGACAGACTTCACGGGCAACGCGTTCGTCCGCCATCTGCTCTACGCCGAGTATGGGACTGCGGCCGGTGACGGAGAGATTCCAGACGCGTTCTGGGAGAAGCTTGCGACGTGGTCGCCGACCCTTTGGAAACAAGGGTCAACATATCCGAAGTCACTCGCCCAACTCGACCAGTTGTACGCCGCAGGTGACGTCTGGATGACGATGGGCTTCAATGAGCGCCGGGCCGAGGCGGAACGCAACGACGGCGTGTTCCCGAAGGGGACACGGGCACTCGTGCTCGAGCATTCAATCGCCTCGACGCATTTTCTCTCCGTTCCGTTTAACGCCAAAAATCCGAACGGTGCGCTCGTCGTCATCAATGAGTTACTGTCACCAGAAGCCCAGCTCGCCAAACAAGACGCGACGTATTGGGGGGACGGGACATCGCTCGATTTGACGAAACTCGATGCGGCCGACCGTGACGCCTTCTTGAAGCTCGATGACGGTGTCACCTATCCTGATCCGGAACGTCTCGCCGAACGATCGATTCCCGATTATGGGCCGGCCGTGATTGATGCGATTCGTGAGGAGTGGGATCGTGTCGCGAAGTAGTCTATGGCTTAGTTTAATCGTTTTGGCATTGCCATTCACCGGCGTCGCCTTCCTGCTCTATGAGACCGTCGGATTTGACTGGTCTGAGTTGAACGAGGCGGCGTGGCGTGCGAGCCTGACGGTGACGTTGTACGTGACGCTCACATCGACGTTCCTCTCACTCGTGATTGGGACGTGGCTTGCCCGGACGATCTATATGAGGCGTTCGATGTGGCTGGCATCACTCCTCAAATGGCCGATGTTCGTGCCGCACGTCGCGGCCGCGTATTTATTTTATGTCTTGTTCTCGAGTGGCTTCCCGTTCTATGGGGTGGTGGAGGCGAACGAACGTCACCACCTCGTCGTCATTTTGACGTACGTTTGGAAAGAGGTGCCGTTCGTGTTTTTGATGGTAATCGGGACGTATGCCCAACTGAATCGGGGTTACGTCGACATGGCGAAGACGCTTCAACTGACGCCGTTCGAACAATTTAAAGTGGCCGAATGGCCGTTCCTCGTCAAACCGCTCCTCGACTCGTTTTGGGTGCTCGTCGCGTTCATTTCGTTCGCTTATGAAGTGCCGGCCTTATTGGGGGTCACATTCCCCGAACTGCTCGGGGTGCTCGCGTATGAACGGTTGACGACCGGGCTGTTTTTAAATGCATTCGAGTCGTATGCGGTCGCGCTCGCTTGGACATTTTTCATCTTCAGCGGCGTCATCGCATCCTACGCTTTGACGGCTAAGCGGAGACGCCGAATCGAACGGGGGGTGAGACGATGAGTCGACTTTTCGTCGCTTGTTTCGTCGTCTTTCCATTCGTCGGGTTGTTTTTGACGTTCCCGACGTCGCTCACGTGGGACGAGGCGATTTTGAACACGGTCGTCTACGTGGTCGCCGTGGCGCTCATCAACGTTTGGCTCGGCATCGGGACGGCCTGGTGGCTCTTGTTCACCGAGTCGAAATGGAAGGCGTGGGTCGAATGGCTCACGTTTCTGCCATTGTTTATCCCCGTCTTGGCGAGCATGTTCGGCATGTATATCGCCCTCGCCCAAGTCGGACTCATCGGGACGTACACGGGGGTCGGGCTCGTCCTACTCGTCACGACGTTGCCGTATTCGATTCGATTGGCATACAACGCCATGTACGTGATCGGGAGACCGCTCCTCGAACAGTCACTGACGCTCGCGCCGCTCACCCGGATCGGGTTCGTCCTATTCCCGCTCATGAAAGAGTCGGTCCGGACGATCGTCTTGTTCTCGACCGTCATCGTGTTGAGTCAATTCGTGCTCGTCCAATTGATCGGGGCCGGACTCGTCCCGACGGTCACAACGCGACTGTATCAGGCCTACGCAGGCAATGACGTCTCATTGGCGTTACAAAATACATGGGTGCTCGTCTCGTTGCCGGTCTTATTTTATATCGGGCTCGGTGCGATGTTTGGCATCTGGATTAGATTGGTGAAGGGGCGTTTGCAATGAGCTTGGTATTGTCAGGAATACAAAAACGTTTTAAAGACCGCAATGTGTTGTGCGGCATCGATCTCACTATCCCGAACGGAGAAATCCATGCCCTCGTGGGTGTGAGCGGTTCCGGGAAGTCGACACTGCTCCGCATCGTCGCCGGACTTGAGACGCTTGATGCCGGGTCGGTGACGTGGGAGGAGATACCGCTCGATGGGGTACCGCCTCACTTGCGCCGGATTACGATGTTGTCCCAATCCCCGCTCTTGTTCCCGCATCTGACAGTCGGCGAGAACGTGACGCTCGCCACGCCGAACCGGTCACGGGAAGAAGCGGAAGCGTGGCTCACCCGAGTCAAGCTTCCCGGCCGATACGACGCTGAAATTCATGAATTGTCTGGAGGGGAACAGCAACGCGCGAGCTTCGCCCGGGCGCTCGCGGCCGCGCCTCGCCTCATTCTGCTCGATGAGCCGTTCACGAACCTCGACCCCGGTCTCAAATCCGAGTTGCAACGACTGATTCGTGACCTCGTCCGTGAACTCGAGTTGACGGCGCTCCTTGTGACCCACGACCGGGAAGAAGCGATGCTCGTCGCCGACCGGGTGACATTGCTCGAGACGGGCCGGGTTCTGGTGACCGGTACGCCGGGACGTTTATCCGAGACGGAGTCGACGTTCGGTGACTTTGTCGAAGTGAGCGGTACGCTGCTTCCGTCGACCGATATCGACGTGTCGACAGAGCCGACGTCCGATTCGATCGTGCTCGTCCGGACGTTCATTCGCTTCGGGCATCATTTCGGCGAGTATCGACGCCCGACCGGGGAATATGTCATCTTACCGCGGAGCAAATCGTTCAAAGTCGGCGAGACGTATTATTTGCGACAGAAACAAGGAGGAATTTGATGTTAGACACATACGGTAGCCGCTTCGTCCGTCCCGTCATCGAGCGCGGGGCCGATCGGCTTTTGAAATGGAACTTTACCCCGAACGAAGTGACGATCCTCGGAGGCATCATCGGTGTCTCGGTCGGTCTGTTCATTTATAACGATATGTTGTGGACGGCCGTGTTGCTGTTATGGGTGTCGGGTCTCTTCGACGTCCTCGATGGGACGATGGCCCGGCGCTCCCAAAAGACGGGGTTCGGCACGGTGCTCGACCTCGTCTTCGACCGCATCGTCGAGATTGCCGTCGTCATCGCGCTCGCGCTACGACATCCTGAACATATGCCGATCTTCCTGCTCTTGCTCGGGTCGTTCGTCGTGGCGATGACGTTATTCCTCGCCGTCGGGGCGAGCAGCTCACGCCGTTCAGAGAAATCATTTTATTATCAGCCTGGTATTTTGGAGCGGACGGAATGTTTCATCTTGTTCACGCTCATGATTCTTTTCCCGACATGGATCGGCGTCATCGCGACGATTTTCCTCGTGCTTGAAGTGTTCACGATCCTCCAACGTTTGTTTGAAGCAAGGCGGATTCTAAGATGAAGCCGCGCCTTGTCTTGGTCGGGCTCGGTCATGGGCAGCTCGAGATTCTAGAACACCTCGATGCGCTTAACGAAAACTACGAAGTGTCGTATATCGGTGGACGAGAGGCGATTTATACGGGTGCGTTTCCTCAAGTGATCGCTGGCGAGATGGAATCGGCGACGACGCGGTTGCGTCGTGACGTCTCTCCCGTCGCCGAGCGCCTGATCGGTCTCGATCCGGATGCGCGCCTCGTCGAAACCGATCGCGGCCACGTCGCATATGACATCCTCGTGCTCGCGACCGGTGCGAAGAGTCGTGGGATCGGGAACCGGTTAAAACCGATGACGACAAACATGCTGGACGAGATTTTACAGAGTGACGCGATCACGATCGTCGGCGGGGGCAAAGCCGGAGTCGAACTCGCCTTCGCTTGCATCAGACAGAAGCAACGCGTGACGCTCTATGCTCGTGACATCTTACCCGAACTTCCCCGTCATGTCGGGCGACAGATGGCGCGGCGTCTCGTCCGCAGCGGCGTGATGCTCATTCTGACGTCGTTCCAACTAGGGACTCAGACAGAGGGACTCGTCTTAGACGCGACCGGTGTCGTTCCTGATGAGTTTTGGTCTGAGGCCGGACTTGCGGACGATGGGGCGTTCATCGACACGGAAGACGATTTGCGACACCCGGTCTACCGCGAGATTTATATCACCGGGGATATGGCGGCCCGATTGAACGGTGGTGTCGATGCCGTCCGTTCGGGTCGGCATGTCGCCCGTCAACTGCTCGGTACGCCACGCCGGTTCAAATCGCGGACGTCGCTCAATATTTTGTTGACGACCCCAGGACGGGCACTCTTGACGTTCGGGAAGCTGACATGGCACGGTCGTCTGCCGTTTTGGCTAAAGCGGCGCATCGACCGGCGTTATATCGAGCGCTTCAAGTGAACAAAAAAAGACGACCACGACGGCCGTCTTTTTGTTTACGCGTTCAACGTATCCAGGAACGAGCGGATTTGCATCTCCGTCTTGGCGTTCGCCGAGTGGAGGTGTTCTTGTTTGACGCCTTCTTGATAGAAAAGAAGTGAGGGGATGCCTCGGACTTCTTGCGCGTCCGACAGTTCAGGCAACTCGTCGCGGTCGACGACGTACCAGTTGAACTGCGGATAATCTTTGACTAGTTCGTCGACGTACATATCAAGACGACGGCAGTCGGGACACCATGATGTCGTAAAGATGACCATACCTTTATCTTGGATGGCCTCTTGGAATTGTTGATCAGATTGGATCGGTTTCATAAAATCTCTCCCTTCACATATATTGTCTGTGTATTCGCAACGGGCGTCAACCGATTGGCATTCTCGGTCGCATGGCAATATGTGATACACTTATAAAAATAGAACCGCAAGGGATAGGTGATGGTTATGGCGTTACGTCATGCACTACTCGGGTTATTGACCCATCAACCCGCTACCGGCTATGCCTTGAACGCGACGTTCAAAGCGCAAATGATTCATTTTTGGCACGCCCATCATACACAGATATATCGCGAACTGTTAAAGATGGAAGACGAGGCACTCGTCTCCTCTGAGCACGTCGCCCAACATGATTTACCGGATAAAAAGATTTATTCAATCACTGAGGCGGGACGTCAAGAATTGATCGATTGGCTGCGGCAACCGACCTCGTATCAACCGAAGATGAAAGACGAGAACTTGCTCCGGGTCAGCCTGTTGCAGTTGCTCCCACTCGATGAGGCGATCCGTTACGTCGAGGAGACGAAAGCGCACCATGAACAAGTCGCTCACCAGATTCGGGCGTTTCAAACAGCCCATCAGTCCGAGACTGACACGCTCGGTTATTTACTGACGAGCGAGTACGCGATCCGGATGATGGAAAATTACGCCGGTTGGGCCGATTGGGCCATCGAACAGATGAAACAGCGAGACAAACATGCGACCTGACGTTCAGGTCGCATGTTTTGTGTAGGGTTGGAGCGGCAGCCGGTTCAACAGATCGTCGAGTTTGTGCGAATCGACGCCGTATTGATGAGCGGCGATCAAGTCGTTCAATTGGTCGACCGAGGACGCGCCCGGTAGGACGACGGCACATGTCCGCTCCGCGGCTGCGAGGGCGTACGCTTGAATCGGTTCGGGAATCGTCGGCATCAAGTCGCGCAACTCCGCTTCAGTCCAAGATTCAAAGCCCTTCTCTGACAAGCGGGCAGACCATTCGTCGGTCAGTATGCCTTTGGCGAGCGGACCGCGCCCGACGATCGGGATATCGAGTTCGAGCATTTCGATGCGGCGGTCGAGCAGGGAGTACGGGGTCATCAAGACATCGAGCTCCCCGTGCTCGAGCCAGTAGCGGATGACGTTCGGACGAATCGAGGAGAGGCCGATTTGTCGGATGACCCCGGCTTGTTTTTGCCGACGCATGAAATCGATTGTCGCGTCCAGGTCGTCTTCCATCGTACCACCATGAACGTAATATAAGTCCAAATAATCCGTCTGTAAGCGTTCGAGAGAATCGTGTAGGGCCTGTTCTAAATAGGAGGGGGCTGGATTCCAACGCATTCCGTCTCCTGTCCATTCATTCCCGCCTTTACTGGTCAAGAACAGTTCGTTCCGGCGTCCGGCGAACGTCGAGCCGACAAGACGTTCCACTTCGAAATGGTCATAGACGTCGGCCGTATCAAAGTGGCGGATGCCAGTCGCATAGGCGGCCTCTAAAATCTGTCGCGCTTCCGCCTCGCTATGTTTCAAAATCGACATAGTTCCTAATCCTAACTCTGCCATTGATAATTCCTCCTTGTTCCGTCTGTCAATATGAATCATAATTACAGTATATAGGAAAAGGTGAGGGGTACATACAATGGAAGAGAAAACGATTGAACGGGAAGTCATTTACGAAGGAAAGATCTTTAACGTGGAGAAACACGTCGTGTCACTCCCGAACGGAGGGACGTCGGTCCGCGAACTCGTCTATCACAACGGGGCCGTCGCCGTGCTCGTCGTCGATGAAGACGATCGCATCGTCCTCGTCGAACAGTACCGGAAAGCATTCGAATCGATGTCGCTCGAGATTCCGGCCGGAAAACTAGAAGTCGGTGAGGAGCCGCTCGCGAGCGCGAAACGTGAACTTGAAGAAGAGACGGGCTATACGGCCGAGACGCTCGAAAAAATCTTCTCGTTTTACGGTGCGCCAGGCTTTTGTAGCGAACGGGTCGACGTCTACGTCGCGCATGGCTTGACTTCGGGCGCAATGAACCTCGATGAAGACGAATTTTTACAAGTCCAGCGCTTCACGTTCGATGAGGCGGTCGCGTTACTCGCGAGCGGACGCATCACCGACGCGAAGACGATTATGACGATTCAATGGTGGCAATTGTCTAAATTAAAATGATTCTAAACTAGAGTGACATATGTTACACTTACATAGGAATCATTTTAACTAAATTAGGCGAGAATTCTCCCTCCTCTAAGCGTCTCGGGGCGAAGCCCAGCGTAGGTGGGAGATGAATCGCCCGTCTTGGCAGGATTACAATTGTTTGATACGATCAGTGTGACCAATCAAAAGGACTGATAGATCAATGAAAATGGATACAAATAAACATTCAGTCTTCCTTCTGAATTACCACCTCGTCTTGGTAGTCAAATCCAGACGCAAGGTGATTGACGACGCCGTCTCGGAGTTCGCGAGACAGACGTTCGAACGGATCGGCGCGTCATACCATATCACACTGACCGAATGGAATCATGACGGCGATCATATCCATGTGTTGTTCAAGGCCCACCCGAACACAGAGATGTCGAAGTTTCTGAACGCCTACAAGAGCGCCAGTAGCCGACTGATCAAACGAGACTTTCCACACGTCAAGAGACGACTGTGGAAAGAGATGTTCTGGTCTCGAAGCTACTGCCTCGTGACGACCGGCGGTGCGACGACCGACGTCATCAGGCAATACATCGAAAAACAAGGAAGGGAGTGAGCACTTTGCTGAAGGCGTACAAGTTTCGACTATATCCGACAAGGCCACAACGAGAATACTTCGTGAAGACGTTCGGCTGTGTGCGTTTCGTCTACAACAAGATGCTCGAAGAGCGCGTCCGGTTGTATGAGGAGTCGAAACTGAACCCCGACGCGAAGCAGAAGCTCCCGACCCCCGCGAAGTATAAGCCCGAGTTCCCTTTCTTGAAAGAGGTCGACAGTCTGTCCCTTGCCAACGCCCAGATGGACCTGAACGAGGCATACTCCAACTTCTTCCGCGACGAGTCCGTTGGTTTCCCGAAGTTCAAATCGAGGCACAGCGACCGCGCCTCCTACACGACCAACAATCAGAACGGGAGCGTCCGGATCGAGGACGGGAAGGTGAGACTTCCTAAGATCGGCTTCGTGAAGTTCAAACAACATCGCTTTTTCGAGGGTGTCATCAAGTCCGCGACGATCTCGATGACGAGGACGGGCAAGTTCTTCGTCTCCATCCTTGTCAATCAAGACGAGGAAAAGAGGATTCCTGCTCAAAACAAGATCGGGATCGACCTTGGGTTGGAACACTTCGCCATCATGACAAATGACGAGATGGTGTCTGAGAAAATCGACAACCCTCGCTTCCTTCGCAAGTCGGAAGAGAAGGTCAAGAAGGCACAGCGAGCCTTGTCTCGTAAGAAAATCGGAAGCAGGAACAGAGAAAAAGCCAAGCTGATTCTCGCCAAAAAGCATGAGAAGATCGCAAACCAACGTAAAGACTTTCTTCATAAGTTGTCAAAACGGATCGTTGACGAGAACCAAGTCATCGTCGTGGAGACATTGAAATCGAAGAACATGATGAAGAACCACAAGGTGGCGAAATCTATTGGAGACGTAAGTTGGTATGAGTTCGTCCGACAGTTGGAATACAAATGTAAGTTCTACGGACGGAAGCTCATCAAGGCAGACCAGTGGTACGCATCGACACAAATCTGTTCTTCTTGCGGCGAGAAAGGCCAGAAGAAGACGATGGACGTCCGTGAATGGACGTGCACTTGTGGCGCCCATCATGATCGAGATATCAACGCGAGCATCAACCTGTTGATGTTGGCCGACTAAAAAACCTTCAGGGCAGGGACTTGCCCGACGAGCTTGGTCAATAAACGTAGCTAGTAAGAGTACGTTCTTCCCAAGAAGCTCCCACTTCAATTTGCGAAGCAAATAAGTGGTGAGTAGTTCACTTTGAAAAACCGGACAAACTTCGGTATGCTTTGAATAGTGAATTATGTAAAGAGGGGGCGCCTTATGGAAACGCGAATTGAACGGATCAAACAGCAATTGAGCGCCAAAGGATATAAATTGACACCGCAACGAGAATCGACGGTCCGCATCTTACTTGAGAATGAAACGGATCATTTGAGTGCGGAGAACGTGTTCATGCTCGTCAAAAGCATCGCACCGGAAATCGGGCTCGCGACGGTTTATCGGACGCTCGAGCTGTTGACCGAGCTCGGTGTCGTCGACAAAGTCAACTTCGGTGACGGCGTTGCCCGCTTCGACCTCAGACCAGAAGGCGCGAACCATTCGCACCATCACCTCGTCTGTGTCGAGTGCGGTTCGGTCGAGGAAATCATGGAAGACTTACTCGTCGACGTCGAGAAAAAAGTCGAAAGCAAATACGAATTTTTAATCAAAGACCATCGTTTGACGTTTCACGGCATCTGTAAAGTGTGCCAAGCCAAAGGCGTCACGCTCGAGGGTCATAAAGCAGTCATCAACGGATAAACCAAGACGGGCAGCCTCTCAAAGGCTGCCTGTCTTTTGTATGTCGTCACCTCGTCAAGTAACGGGACAAGACGGTGGCGATGCCATCGTGATTGTTCGACAGCGTGATTTCGTTCGCAATAGCCTTGATGTCTTCGACGGCGTTGTCCATCGCGACCCCGATGCCGGCATACTCGATGATGGAGCGGTCGTTATGGCCGTCCCCGAACGCGATGACGTGCTCGCGGTCAATCCCAATCTCCCGGAACACGTGATCGAGTGCCCGGGCCTTGTCGATTCCGAGATCCGTGAACTCATAGTACATGGCTGCCGTGAACATGCCCGTCACGCGGTCCGTGAATGGTCCGGCGAGCAAGTCGGCATGGGCCTGTAGATAGTCCGGCTGTCCGGCGACGAGGATTTTATAGATCGGGAAGGTGATGGCGTCGGCGAGTAGCGGCTCTTCCCGCAATTGGAACCGTCCGCCGCGCGACTCATATTCGATGATATTGAACGGCTTACCATTTAACTCGAGCATGCCGCTGAAGACGTCATTAACGTACATATACGTCTCGTCATTGATCATCGGGATGACGTCGAATCCGGTCAAATGATCCAAGATGGCAATCGCGTCGTCTTGATCGATGGCCTGTTTGAACAGCGTCTCGTTCGTTCTGGCATCGGTCACACATGCCCCGTTCGAGGACACGAGGAGACCGCCATACTCGTGGAGTCGGAGCTCGTCGGCGAACGGTTCGATGCCCCGTTTCGGTCGGCCCGAGGCGAGGACGACTTTGACACCCTCGTCCTGCAAATCGAGGAGCGTCTGTTTCGTTTGGGGTGAGATGAGTTTTTGATCGTTCAATAGCGTTCCGTCGAGGTCTAATAAGATGGCTTTGATCATGGTGTCGTCTCCTCATATGGTCAATTCGAGTTTGTTTTGTTCCGGATCGAGGAAGACGCTCTCGTAATAGCCGTCCCCGGTCGTCCGCGGACCATCGACGAGTGGGTAGCCGTCGGCCTCGAGTCGTCGCGTCAAGCTGTCGACCGCTGCTTTGCTGCCGAGTGCGAACGCGATATGTGCGTAGCCGACCGTTTCACGAGGTGTGCCTTGGATGTCCGGGCGGCGCATCAACTCGAGTCGGCACGTCGAATCAGGGAACGTCAGGAAATACGATTCGAACTGTTTCTGTTCGTTCGTATACTTGTCGTTCGCCGTTGCGCCGAGGTACGTCTCGTAGAAGCGGCGCATTTGTTCAAGGTCGTTCACCCAGAGGGCGACGTGTTCAATCTTCATGTGGATTCCTCCTTTGATTGTTGCTGCATGATGACATTCAAGCGTTCCGTGTTCAAGAGCATCCCGACCATGATCAAAACGGCCACGAGCGGGAATAGACCGAGCGATGTCTGGGACACGACGAGACCGAATAGCGGTGGCAGGAACGTGCTGCCCGTGTAGGCGAACGCCATCTGGAAGCCCATCAAGCGTTTGGCCCGTTCCGCACCGAACCGCTGCGGCGTCTCATGGAGCATGCTCGGGTAAATCGGAGCTAGCCCGAGACCGATACAAATTAAGCCGATCAACATGGTTTCAGTCGTCGGAATGAGAAATACGAGGCTACCGATTAAGGCGAGGGTTTGCCCGAGTCGGATCATCTGTCGATTCGTGAAGCGGAATGACAGGAACCCGCTCAAGAAACGCCCGAGCGTAATGCTGCCGTAATAGATCGATACCCACGTCGCGGCCGTCGCGACCGAAAACTGTTTCATCTGGACGAGGTAACTGCTGGCCCACAGTCCGATGAGCGCTTCAATGCCGCAATAAAGCAGGAACGTGGCTAGTGCATACGAGACGCCTTTCGGCAGTTTTCGATCGAGCGCGGTCACGGCCGTCTCTTGTCGTTCGAGCGAGGAGGGTTCCGTTTTGACTTCGCGCTTCCAGAGCGGGAACGACAGGAGCAAGATGAAGGCGAGCGCGAACTGAATCAACGCGACAATCAAATAGCCATCGCGCCAACCGTTCTCCGTCAAGACGCCGGCCATGACGAGCGGTCCGCCCGTCGCTCCTACGCCCCAAAAACAATGGAGCCAGTTCATATGGTGCGCCTTATAGTTTTCCGCGACGTAATGGTTGAGCGCGGCATCGACCGCGCCGGCGCCAAGTCCGAGCGGAATCGATAGGACAAACAGCCAAATCAAGGACGGGGCCGCGTAAAAACCGAGCAGGCACAGAGCAGTCACGAGCCCGGAGCCGAATGTGACTTGTTTCGTATCGAACCGTTCGAGCAATCGGCCACTGAGCAGGCTCGATAAAATCGTCCCCGCGGCGATGGTCATAAAAATCCATCCGGCCATCGAGATCGGGGCGTTGAACTCGACGTGCATCAACGGCCAACCGACACCGAGCAAGGCGTCGGGCAGACCGAGACTGATAAAAGCGATGTAAATCACGGCCAATAATAAAAATCCTGTCATGGTACACCTCTTCAAATTGATTCAAGCATCAACCCGACGCAACGTCGAGCCAAGCCTGCAAAATAATCTTCCTCCCAGTTGCCAATCAATAAATCTGGCATGTGAGCCACCGGAATGTGACGCTGGCAAGCATGCCTGATTGCCTCCAACTCAGGATCGACGAGATCGACATCCGAAAAAATGATGGCGTTCGGATTCAGCGTCGCGGTGAACGTCGCGACAAGCCGACCGAGCGCACCGAAAGCGGAATCCGAAAGCGGGGCCGCTCGCTCGCTCTCCATCCGATTATGAAACGTCGAGTCGTCGTAAAGGGGTAAAAACGAGATTTCCCCGCTGAATCCCGTCTTGCCGCGGATGAGCTGTCCGTTGATGAGAATCCCGGCACCGGGTCCGTTCTTTCCTAAATAGATGTAGACGATAGATTGGTCACCGGCGAGTTCGTGCGTGTGTCCGTATCCATAGACGGCAGCGTTCATATCGTTCTCGATGACGGCAGGGCGATTGGAACGCGACTCGACCCAACTTTTCAAGTCGAGGTGTGCGAACGTCGGATAGTCCGGGGCGAAGATGACCGTCCCATCTGCGACGGCCGCTGCGACACCGATGGAGATCGCGCTCATATCGGGGGTTCGGTCCAACTGTCGGTCGAGCACCGAGCCGAGCGCACCGAGATGGTCCCCGTTTAGAATCTCCTGCGTCCCGTCGTCAATCGTCGTACCGATGCTATCGATGACACGATAGCGGACGACCGACTTCTCGACGTATAGCGTCAATCCGTGCGTGAACCACTCATTATAGATGTAACGTTTGGCTGGGCGACCACCGCGTGAATCCTCAAAACCTTGTTCAAACACTTCACCGGCCTCCATCAACTGCTCCAACTGCTTCTTGACGGTCGGAAAACTGAGCCGGGTCGCTTCTGAGATGGCGGCGATGGTCGAATGACCGGATAAGACGAGTTGACGTCTGACGGCGACCGTCAGATTAGTAATGGTCTGGTCCATGGACGACTCCTTTCAAACTTTTTAAATCATTTTAATAAGTCGACTTGAGTGTACCAAATCATGATGAGATTTGTAAGCCCTCAATCGAAATATATGCGTGAAAACCTCACCAATTCCTGTCACAAAAAAGCTTTAAAAAAATGAGGTCAGACGTCTTCACAACGGTTTACATAAGTGATATGATGTAAGCGTATTCAGGTGTAGCGAGGAAGGAGGGGGATGTCATGCGTTCGCAAGTCGAGTCATTTTTGCAGTACATGACGGTTGAAAAACGAATGTCCACGAACACGAGACAAGCCTATGCGAGCGATTTGACCCAGTACTTATCGACACTCACCCAACTCGGGGTGACAGAATGGAATGAAGTCACGCGGGCACACATCGTCAAACATATGGAAGAGTTATCGCAAGCCGGTCGGGCTGCTTCATCACTCCGACGGGCCGTCAGTTCGATTCGGACGTTCCATCATCATTTGAAGATGACAGGTGGTGCAACGACTGACCCGGCACTTTATTTGGAGACGCCGAAAGCGGAACGGCATCTGCCGGACACGTGGTCTCAAGATGAAGTTGAACGGTTGCTCGACAGTGTGCCGACGTCAGACCCGCTCGCGCTCCGCGATCGGGCCATGCTCGAACTGCTCTACGGAACGGGCATGCGCGTCAGCGAACTTCTTGGGCTTGATTTGGATGATTTACAGTTCGAATTGGGGTATCTACAGTGTGAAGGCAAAGGCGAGAGCGCCCGGATCATCCCGGTGTCGTCTGTCGCCCAAGGTTTTGTCGAACGCTATATCCAACAGGCCCGTAACGGGCTCGGCGGTCGGGAGACCGAGGCGTTGTTCTTGAACGGGCGCGGCGGAAGGCTCAGCCGTCAAGGGTTCTGGAAGATGATCAAACGACGGGCCAAAGAGGCCGGCATCCAAAAAGAGATCACGCCACACGTGCTCCGTCATTCGTTCGCGACACACTTGCTCGAGAACGGGGCCGATCTTCGGGCCATCCAACAGATGCTTGGGCATGCCGATCTCTCCACGACTCAAATCTACACACATGTCAATAAGGCACGACTCCACGATGTCTATCGAAAACATCATCCGCGTGCGTAAAGACACTAAAGGAGGAACTTTTTGTGAAGAAATTTAAACGTATTTTCTTGGTCGTCATGGACTCGGTCGGGATTGGGGAAGCCCCAGATGCCGACCAGTTCGGAGACGTCGGTTCAGACACGCTCGGGCATATCGCTCGTGAACACGGTGGGTTGAACATGCCGAACATGGGCCGCCTCGGGCTGTCGAACATCAAGCCGATTGACGGCATCGAAGTGTCGACGACACCGAGCGCCTACGGACGCATGGAAGAAATCTCGGCCGGGAAAGACACGATGACTGGCCACTGGGAGATCATGGGCCTTCATATCGATACGCCTTTCCGCGTGTTCGAAGAATTCCCGGACGATTTGATCGACCGGCTCAAAGAGTTCAGCGGCCGTGACATCATCGGCAACAAGCCGGCATCAGGGACAGAGATCTTGGATGAGCTCGGCGAAGAGCATGTCAAAACAGGTGCCTTGATCGTCTATACATCAGCTGACTCGGTGCTCCAAATCGCGGCGCACGAAGAAGTCGTCCCGCTCGACGAGTTGTACCGCATCTGCGAATACGCCCGTGAAATCACGCGCGAAGACCCGTACATGCTCGGCCGCATCATCGCCCGACCGTTCCTCGGAACGCCTGGCGCGTGGGTCCGGACATCTAATCGTCACGACTATGCGCTCAAGCCGTTCGGCAAGACGGTCATGAACACGCTCGAGACGGCAGGGAAAGATGTGATCGCTCTCGGGAAAATCAGCGACATCTATGACGGCGAAGGTGTCACGAAAGCGATTCGGACAAAATCGAACATGGATGGCATGGACAAACTCGTCGAATCGCTCGATGAAGAGTTCGAAGGTCTCTGCTTCTTGAACCTCGTCGACTTCGATGCGCTCTTCGGTCACCGCCGTGACCCAGAAGGCTATGCGATCGCGCTTGAAGAGTATGACGCCCGTCTACCGGAAGTAATGGAGAAGTTGCGTGAAGACGACTTGCTCATCATTACGGCCGACCACGGGAACGACCCGACGGCACCGGGAACGGACCATACGCGTGAATATGTGCCGCTCATCGTCCATCATCACGGTTCGACAGCGGTCGACCTCGGCATCCGCGGAACGTTCGCCGATATCGGCGCCACAGTGGCCGATAACTTCGACGTCGATGCACCAGCACACGGAAAGAGTTTCTTAAACGAAATTTGAGGAGGCATTACTCATGGTAAATTGGAACGAAACAAAGGCATTTTTACAGGAACGCATGAACGGAACACCAGAAATCGGACTCATTCTCGGCTCAGGTCTCGGCGTCCTCGCGGATGAAATCGAGAACGCGGTGAAAATCCCTTATGAGGATATCCCGCACTTCCCGGTATCGACCGTCGAAGGCCACGCCGGCCAACTCGTCTTCGGGGACCTCGAAGGAAAACGCGTCGTCGCGATGCAAGGACGGTTCCACTTCTATGAAGGCTACTCAATGGAACAAGTGACGTTCCCGGTCCGCGTCCTCAAATTGATCGGTGTCGAAACGCTCATCGTCACGAATGCGGCTGGTGCTTGCAACGAGTCGTTCAACCCGGGGGACTTGATGATCATTACGGATCACATCAACTTCTTCGGTACGAGCCCACTCATCGGTAAGAACGCGAGCGACTTCGGAACACGTTTCCCGGACATGTCAGAAGCGTACGATAAGGAGCTCGTCACATTGACGGAAGGCGTCGCCACAAAACTTGGACTTTCTGTTCAAAAAGGCGTCTACTTCGGGAACACGGGTCCGACGTATGAGACACCGGCCGAAGTGAAGATGGCTCGCCTGCTCGGAGGCGACGTTGTCGGCATGTCGACGGTGCCTGAAGTCATCGTGGCCCGTCACTCAGATATGCGAGTGCTCGGCATCTCGTGCGTATCGAACATGGCAGCCGGGATTTTAGATCAACCGCTCAACCATGAAGAAGTCATCGAGACGACAGAACGCGTCCGCCAAGACTTCCTTTCACTCGTACGCGGCACGATTCAAAGCATGTAACCACTACCCAATTAGGAGGACGAAACTTATGCGCATGGTCGATTTGATTTTGAAAAAACGTAACGGTGGCGAATTGAACGAAGAGGAGATTCGCTTCATCATCGAAGGCTTCACGAACGAGACGATTCCTGATTATCAGATGTCGGCCCTTTCGATGGCGATTTACTTTAACGGCATGACAGAGAAAGAGACGGCGGCCTTGACGATGGAGATGGTCAAGTCTGGTGACGTCATCGATTTGTCGAACATTCAAGGTAAAAAAGTTGATAAACACTCGACTGGCGGCGTCGGTGACAAAATCAGCTTAATCGTCGCTCCGCTCGTCGCGTCAATCGGGATTCCGGTCGCGAAGATGAGCGGTCGCGGTCTCGGCCACACGGGCGGGACGATCGATAAGCTTGAATCGTTCCCTGGCTTCAACGTCGAGTTGACGGAAGAACAGTTCACGAAGCAAGTAAACGATATCAAGATGTCAATCATCGGTCAGACGGGCAACTTGACGCCTGCCGACAAACGTCTTTACGCACTCCGTGACGTGACGGCGACGGTCGATTCAATCCCGCTCATCGCGAGCTCGATCATGTCGAAGAAAATCGCGGCCGGTGCCGACAGCATCGTCCTCGACGTCAAGACGGGTTCAGGCGCGTTCATGAAGTCGTTCGACGACGCGAAAGCGCTCGCTGAAGAGATGGTCGCCATCGGTAAGAACGTCGGCCGTAAGACGGTCGCCGTCATCACGGATATGGATCAGCCGCTCGGTTTCGAAATCGGGAACGCCAATGAAGTGAAAGAAGCGATTGAAGTCCTCTCGGGCAAAGACGTGACTGACTTGAAGACGATTGCCCTCACGATTGCCGGTCATATGGCGGTACTCGGCGAGTTCTATCAGACGTTCGAGGAAGCGTACGCTGACCTTGAGAAACGGATGGCCGACGGTCATGCCCTCGAAGTGTTCCGTCAGTTCGTAGCGGCACAAGGTGGCGACGCGTCGCTCGTCGATGACTTGTCGAAACTTCCGCAAGCGAAGTATGAGACGACGTTCGTCGCGAAACAAGCAGGTTACGTCGAGTCGATTATCGCTGACGAAGTCGGTGTGGCAGCGATGCTCCTCGGCGCAGGTCGGGCGACAAAAGATGATCAGCTCGACTTCGCGGCCGGTATCACGCTCGAGAAGAAAGTCGGTGACAAGGTCGAGGCCGGTGACGTGATCGCCGTGCTCCGTTCGAACAAAGAAGACATGACATCTGCGCTCGAGCGGATGGACCACGCGTACACGATCGGTGCGACAGAGCCGACGGCGCGTCCACTCGTCCACGCTGTCATCCAGTAAGCGGCAAGTCAGAACGTCTGTTTCCACAAAATAGTGGAGACAGACGGTTTTTTTTGATAGAATGGGCAATGTGTGAGT
The DNA here is from genome assembly GCF_018617905.1 of Exiguobacterium sp. s40. Classification (NCBI taxonomy): domain Bacteria; kingdom Bacillati; phylum Bacillota; class Bacilli; order Caryophanales; genus Exiguobacterium; species Exiguobacterium sp. s40. Next base: position 25,339 of record NZ_JACSLC010000005.1, read on the forward strand.
GAGAATGACAATATGAACATAAAGGGGTAACTTTTCATGAAAAAAGGATCTATGAAATTAGAGAACGGCGAAATGATCGAATTCGACTTGTTCCACGATGCGGCACCGATCACGGTCGACAACTTCGAGGAGCTCGCGAACAGCGGCTTCTATAACGGTTTGACGTTCCACCGGGTCATCCCAGGTTTCGTCAGCCAAGGCGGTTGCCCAGACGGGACAGGCATGGGTGGTTCAGGCAAGACGATCCCATGTGAGACATCGACATCGTTCCCATACAAACATGATTCGGGTTCGCTTTCAATGGCACACGCCGGACGCAACACGGGCTCGTCACAGTTCTTCATCGTCCATGAGCCACAACCACATCTCGACGGTGTCCACACGGTCTTCGGAAAAGTGACGTCTGGCCTTGAGCACGCGGTCAAACTTCGTCAAGGCACGAAGATGGCCGAAGTTAAAGTTTGGGACGAGAATTGATTTCTGCCTGAACGTTATGGCACAATGAGCCATGTCTCTCACGTGTTCACTTAGTGAAACATGAATGACTAAAGGTGGTGAAACCAGCAATGCTGGTGAAATACAAACAATCGTACGAAAAGACGGCGATGGGCTTGCTCGCGTTCTCATGTAGCGACAAATCTCCGCTCGCCTTGCTCGAACTCGTCCGGTCCTACGAAGAAGACCCTGCCAAATTCCTTTATCTCTGGAGAGTCGGGGAAGACTTCGTCGGGATCATCGGGATGGAGCAACAAGAGACGACGATGTTCATCCATCATATTGCGCTGTCTCCGTCGTTCCGTGGCGAGAAACGTTCCTATGAACTGCTCGATGAGACCCGGAACTTATTGCCGCTCGACTTGAAGCTCGTCGGTCAAGGCAAGACCGGGGACTTGCTCGATAAATGGAATCAAGTCGTCATCTAAAAAAGCTAGGCTCAGCGCCTAGCTTTTTTGCGTGCCTCGAGCGCCCGGAGCCGCTCGGTGACGACCGGTGTCCGGTCTCGATACATATGTTTATGGACGAGCTCGTCAAACGTGAGCGCGGTCGGTTCGAATGTCGGTTTCAAGCGCTCGATTTGTCGGCGCGTCGATTTGTCGAGCGGCAGCGTCTCGGGGAGCGGCCAACACTCCAAATCCTTGGCGAACGTTTCCACATCGATACCGTGCCCCTCGAGCTCGGTCGCGGCCAGCCCAAGCTTCTGTTGTAACGCCGCGATGCTCTTTTTCGCCCCGGCCATATTGCCGCGGCGGGCATGGTAATGGGCGACGGCGTACTGAATCAAGGCGGCGTAACCTAAATCTTGACGGCCTCCGTCTTGCCATGCTTCCTCGAGCACTTCGTGGCATTCGAAATAATCGGCATGACATTCAAATAAGAGCGTATACTGGATTAAAGGCGTTGACATCAAATTTCTCCTTTCGTGGTCACGGTACTACAAAACATGTTATACTAAAGCGCAAAAATGTAAATGGCAGGTGTCTCTATGGAAGCGTACAACGTCAAAATCGATACGTTCGAAGGTCCGCTCGACTTGCTGCTCCACTTGATCGGCAAGATGGAGCTCGACATCGCGGACATCTCTGTCTCCGAGGTCACGGACCAGTATGTCGCCTTTATCCGGACGATGCAAAAATTTGAGCTCGATGTGGCCAGTGAGTATTTGGTCATGGCGGCGACGTTGCTCCAATTGAAGAGCAAGCAACTGTTGCCACCGGTTCCAGTTGAAGAAGATGACATTCCCGACTTTGGGGAAGAACCGACCCGAGAAGGGTTGATTCGACAGTTGATTGAATATAAGGCATATAAAGAAGCGGTCGTATTCATGCGCGAGCAAGAAGAGTCTCGCCTCGAACTGTATAGCCGTCCCGGTGAGGATTTGACGCGCTACATGTCCGATCTCGTCCAGCCGTATGACGGTCCACTCAACTTTGCTGACTTATTGCACGCCTATTCGAAAATGGTCGAACGCAAGCGGTGGAAAGAGCGTCGCAAAAAGACGATCAAACGTGAAGAACGGACGCTTGAAGAACAGATGACACGGTTGCACGATTACGTCTCGGCAAAGCGGACAACATCGTTCTTCTCGTTTTTTGAGGAACGTCCCGATGTGTCGGACCTTGTCGTCACGTTCATGGCGCTACTCGAATTGATCAAGTTGCGCGTCGTTACGACCAAACAGGAAGAGCGAGACATTCAAATCTCGTTCGTCGAATCGTCAAAGGAAAGGGATGAAGCCGTTGCTGTCTTATGAAACGATTATTGAGAGTCTATTGTTCGTCGTCGGCGAAGAAGGAATGGAAGTGCGGGCCCTCGCGGACACGCTCGACATTTCGGAAGCCGCTGCACGCGAACAGTTGAGCAAACTAGAAGCATCGTTCAAAGATTCGGGTCGTCCGTTCCAACTGATTGAATCCGCGGGCGTGTATAAGCTCGTGACGATTCCTGAAGTGTCGGAGTACATTCAACGTTACGTCGGCACGATGGCCGAACAGGCGTTATCACGTGCTGCGATGGAGACGCTCGTCATCATCGCGTACAAGCAACCGGTCACCCGGGCCGATATCGAGGAAGTCCGGGGCGTCAAAGTCGAACGTGTCATCCATACGCTGTTGTCTAAAGGATTGATTGAAGCGGCCGGCCGGGCCAAGACGATTGGCCGGGCCAAGTTATACCGGACGACCGAACATTTCCTGGACCATTTTGGATTCAATTCACTCGATGAATTGCCCCCATTAACGTTTGAAGACGAGCTCTCGGACGAAGGCGATTTGTTCTTCGGCCAGCCGTCTGCGATTACGCAAGATAGATTGGAGAATGAATAAATGGAACGTTTACAAAAAGTGATTGCCCAAGCAGGTGTCGCCTCACGGCGTAAAGCCGAAGAAATGATTTTAGATGGACGGGTGCGCGTCAACGGGAAAGTCGTGCGCGAACTCGGTACGAAAGTCGGTCCAAAGTCTGAAGTCGAGGTCGACGGTGTGAAAATCGAACAAGAAGAGCATGTTTATTATGTGCTCTATAAGCCGAGCGGTTACGTCTCGACGGTCGAAGATGATAAAGGACGGAAAGTCATCACCGATCTCGTACCACCTGGATCGCGTGTCTTCCCGGTCGGACGTCTCGACTATAACACGACGGGACTCATCATTTTAACGAATGACGGTGAGTTCTCGAACATGATGACCCATCCGAAGTTCAAGATCCCAAAACGTTATGTCGCGAAAGTGAAGAACATTCCTTCGTATATCGCGATCAAACAACTCGAGTCGGGTGTCGAACTCGATGATGGCTACAAGACGGGTAGCGCCCAAGTGAAGATGAAGACGGTCGACCATAAGAAAAACTCGGCCATCTTAGAAATCGTCATCTCGGAAGGCCATAACCGTCAAATCCGCCGAATGCTCGAAGCAGTCGGTTCAGAAGTCATCAAACTGAAACGCGAACAGTTCGGTTTCTTGACGCTCGACGGTCTCACGACGGGCGAATGGCGTGAACTGTCACGCAAGGAAGTATCGAAGCTACGTGAGCTTGCCAACCCGACGGTACCACCCGTACAACGGGGCAAGAAAAAGAAAAAATAACAACTAAAAAATCGTCCTGAGATAGGATGATTTTTTAGTTTGTGGAGATTGTGTGACAAAAAGATGAAAAAAGTCTGTTAATGTGCGTTTTTGGTGTTTTTTCAGTACAATAACAACTGAAGGATGGTGTGAACTCATGACGAAAGAAACAAAGTCGGGTGATCGCATGAACCAGGCGATGGCCCATAAGAAAAAACGGTCATTTTGGCGGCTCATGATCATGACGATGGTCCTGTTCGCAGGAGCGGTCGTTATCATGCAATTGTTTGAACAAGCCGGCAACGACGGACGTGTCGAGGCCGGTGACGATGCGCCGAACTTCAAGCTCGTCAGTCTTGACGGGACGACGATGGTCGAGCGAGACACATACGACGGTAAAGGGTTGCTCTTGAACTTCTGGGGCACATTCTGTGAACCGTGTGAGAAAGAGATGCCGGTCGTCCAGGACAACTATGCCGCACTCCAAGACATGGGCGTCGATTTTTGGGCGGTCAACGTCGGCGAGACACCGCTTCGGGTCGATAACTTTGTGAACGACCTCGGCGTCAAGCTCGACTATCCGATTTTGATGGACACGCGCAGCGAAGTCGAGAAGGCGTACGGGATTTATAACTTGCCGGTCACGTTCGTCATCGATGCCGACGGCAAAGTGATTGAAAAGTACGAAGGTGAACTCACGAAAGAGAAACTGATGGAGTTGGCCGAGAAGTCATTGTAAGCGAACGGGGGGCGCACAAATGCTAGATATGAAATACGACGGCGCCGATTTACGATCGAAGCGCCGTCCACGGTCATGGATTGACCGGGTGTGGAGCTTTTTTGCATCGGTCAAGGTCGGTCTATGGCTCATCGGGCTCATCATCGTCGGGTCGGCGATCGGAACGATTTTCCCGCAAGAGATGTATATTCCGCAACAGTTGCCGGCGAGCCAGTATTACACGGACGAGTACGGGACACCGGGTACGATTTACTATACGCTAGGATTCCACAACCTCTATACATCGTGGTGGTACATCACGTTGATCGTGATGCTGACGTTATCGCTCATCGTTGTATCGATTGATCGATTTTTCCCGCTGTATAAAGCGTTGAAATTTCAACCGGTCCGACGAACCGATCGCTTCATGCGCGGTCAACGTTTGATTGGTGAGGGAAAAGGGACGGACGAACAAATCGATGCGTTCGGAGAGGCTTTAAAAGCCAAGCGTTATCAAGTGAAGCGTGACGGGGATGCCTTACTCGCCGAGAAATATCGGTTCGGGCGCTGGGGTCCATACGTCAATCACATCGGGCTCGTCATCTTCTTCATCGGGGCGATGCTTCGCGTTTTCCCGGCATTCCATACGGATACGCTCGAATGGGTGCGCGAAGGCGATACAGTTCCGCTCGAAGCGACGGATGATGAATATTATCTTCGCAACGATCAATTCATCTTAGAGATGTATGATCCGGAAAATAACGCGGAAGATGCGAAATTTGCCGAGGCGATCGAGAAAGCGGGCGCAGTCCCAAAAAACTATGAGACGGAATTGACGCTGTTCAAGAAGACCGGAACGAACGAGGACGGATCGCCGCAACTCGAGGAAGTCGACGCCGGTTCGACGAAAGTGAATCATCCGTTCAAGTTTGAAAAGTACGAAGTATATCAAGAACAGTATTCGAGTCGACCGGAGTTTTTATCGATGTCCTTTAACGTCGCCGATAAAGAGACGGGCGACGTGTATGGACCGTTCACGGTCGATTTGACGAATCCGGAGACGACGTACGACCTCGGTGATGTCACGGTCAAACTGAACGACTTGTATCCAGATTTCGAGGTCAAGGACGGTCAACCGAACACGAAATCGCCTCGGGCGCTCAATCCGGCGTTCTTCATGGCGATCGACACACCGGAAGGCACGACCGAATCGAACTTGATCGGCATTCGTTTAAACGTGGCCGATGAGGAGAATCGCTACGTGATCCAATTCGCGGGGACGGAGATGGCGAGCACGAGCGGTCTTCGCGTCAAGAGTGATTCGACGTATCCGATTTTGATCGTCGGTGGGGTCATCTTCATGGTCGGAATCGTGATGGGCATGTATTGGCCGCATCGTCGTATCTGGATTCGCCGACACAATGAGACGGACGTGATCATTGCCGGTTTCACGAACAAGAACCCGTCATCCCTTAACCGCGAAATCACACCGATCCTAGAGAAACATGGCCTGCCGATCTGGGAAGATCAGGCACGGTTTGAAAAAAAGACGGACGACAACTCAACCAATGAAAGAGGGGAATCATAATGGAGTGGATTCAGTGGAGCAGTCGTTTGCTCTTTATCGCGTTCATCCTGTATGCGGTCGCGACCGTGTTGTTTACGATCGCGGTCAGCGGGATGCGTAAAGACCGCAACGTCAATCGCATTGCCTACGGCAAGTATGCGTTCATTCTGGCGGTCATCGGCTTTATTGCCCAAATGGGATATTTTATTTTACGGTGGGTCGGGGTCGGCTATGCGCCGGTATCGAACCTGTACGAGTACACAACGTTCTTCGGTATGATGATGGTGCTCGGATTCCTCGTCGTGTATGGCATTTATAAAAATGACGTGCTCGGCTTGTTCGCCATGCCGGTGGCGTTGCTCGTCATCGCTTTCGCCTCGATGTTCTCGAGCGAAGTGGCACCGCTCATCCCGGCCTTGAACAGCGTCTGGTTGAAAATCCACGTCACAACGGCCGCGCTCGGCCAAGGGATTCTCGCCATCAGCTTCGCGTCAGGTCTCATTTTCTTATTGAACGAGACGTCGATGCGGGAACAGTCGAAGTCGCGGACGTGGCTTGAAGTCACGATGTTCGTCCTCATATGTACGCTCGGCTTCATCCTCGTCTCGATGCTCTTCAAGGCGATCGGTGCCGGTGGCGTCGTCGAGTTCACGAACGACCGCGGGACACAAGAGTCGTACGAGTACTTCATGCCGATGTTATTCGTACCGGAAGGGGCTCAGCTCCTCTCTGGTGCGAGCGGACTGTCACTCGAGTTGCCAACGTTCATCAATACGTTGAAGTTGAACACGCTCATCTGGTCGGTCATCGCCGGCGTTGTGATTTATGTGGTGCTCCGTTTCGTCATCTTGCGGAAGCGGATCGCCGAGGCGTTACAACCGCTCGCGAAGAAGGTCGACCTCGACCTCGCTGATGAGATCAGTTACCGCTCGATCGCGATCGGCTTGCCGGTGTTCATTCTCGGCGGACTGATTTTCGCAATGATTTGGGCTCAAATCGCCTGGAACCGTTTCTGGGGCTGGGACCCGAAAGAAGTGTGGGCGCTCATCACGATGCTCATCTATATCTACTATTTACACATGCGCATCCAACGTGGTTGGACGGGGACGAAAGCAGCTTGGTTATGTGTCGGCGGCTTCGCCGTCATCATGTTCAACTTGGTGTTCGTCAACCTCGTCATCGCCGGTTTGCATTCATATGCCTAAACAAAGAAGTCACTTCGGTGGCTTCTTTTTTCATGCCGCTGTCAACTGAACGTTGTGAAGCCAAATAATAGAGTGGTATAGTTATGAAAGAGAGCGAAATGTTCACAAATGTGCAACATTCGCTACATCTTGTAATGGTTCTTTAGGAGGTTTAGTGGATGGCTAATAAAACACAAATTTTAGTGGTCGACGACGAGGAAAGAATTCGCCGCCTATTAAAAATGTATTTGGAGCGGGAACAGTACGTGATTGTCGAAGCGACGAACGGGGAAGAGGCGCTTCAACTTGCCCTTGAGCATAACTTTGATGTCATCCTGCTTGATTTGATGATGCCAAAAATGGACGGGGTCGAAGTATGCACCGAGCTTCGGAAATCGAAGGCGACACCGGTCATCATGTTAACGGCGAAAGGCGAAGAAGTCGATCGTGTCCAAGGGTTCGAGGTCGGAGCGGACGATTATATCGTCAAACCGTTCAGTCCGCGCGAAGTCGTCTTGCGCGTCAAGGCGCTCCTTCGACGCTCGGGCTCGACGAAATATTTGCGGACGGCCGAAAAATCAAAAGACTTGATCGTCTTCCCGCATTTGACGATTGACAATGATGCCCACCGCGTCACGGTCGACGGGGAAGAAATCGCACTCACGCCGAAAGAGTATGAGCTCTTGTTCTTTTTGGCCAAGCAAGTCGACAAAGTGTTCTCGCGGGAGCAGCTGTTGAAAGAAGTTTGGAACTATGAATTCTTTGGAGACCTTCGAACGGTCGACACGCACGTGAAACGACTCCGGGAGAAGTTGAACCGGGTCTCTCCAGAAGCCGCGCACATGATTACGACGGTATGGGGTGTCGGTTACAAGTTCGAAGTCGTCAGTGAGTGATGATTCGGCGGAATAGCATCGTCACGAAGCTATGGTTGACGATTCTCGTATTGGTCAGTCTCATCTTGTTCATCGTCTCTGTATTGATGCTCGAGTTTTTCAACTCGTTCCATATCGACCAGGAGCGGGGCCACTTGGCCAAGCTTGGCGGGCAAGTCCAGTCGGTGTTGCTTCAAGAAGGCGACGCGTCACGGACGGTCGACCAAATCATCGAAGTGTACGGCGCGAACTATATATTAGAGAACGGGACGGTCCGTTCGAACTTTGGAACGGAAGTCGACGGACTCATGACGGAGCTCGGACGTCAGGACTGGGAGACGTACCAGGCGGTCGGTGAGACGGCGATTGGAAACTTTTCGTCGTTTGATGATCAGGCGGCACTCGCATACCAGACGACGTTCTCACTCGAGACGGGCGAATACACGCTTTATTTAATCGAACCGCTCGACGCGATCTCAAGTGCGAACGAAGGGGCCCGGACGATCATCTTTTGGACGGTCGCGTCGGCCATCATCGTCACGACCGTGTTCGCCTTCTTCTTATCGACCCGGATTACGGCACCGCTCCGCGAGATGCGTGACGCCGTCAACAAGACGGGAGAAGGTCAGTTCGACTTGCGTCTCGTACAGAAGTCGAATGATGAGATCGGGGAGTTGGCCAGTTCGTTCAATGCGATGAGCAGTCAACTGTCGACGTATGTAAACGCGCTCGATCGGGAACGGCTCCAACTCGCCTCGATCTTAAGGTCGATGGCCGATGGGGTCATCACGCTCGATCGTCATGCGAACGTCATCGTGACGAATCCGCAAGCCCGGCCACTCCTAATCGACGAGCAACCGCATGAAGTCGTCCTGTCTCTCTATGAGGACGTCGTTGCCGGGGCACCGGAGAAGACGATTGAAGTGAAACAAGACGATCATTATTATACGTTGACGGTGACCCCGCTTCTCGGCGAGGACGATTTTGAAGGCGCGGTCGTCGTCATCCGTGACACGACCGAGAGCCATCGACTCGACAAGATGCGAACCGATTTCGTTGCCAACGTCAGCCACGAGCTACGGACCCCGCTCGTGACGCTCCAAGGGTATTCCGAGGCGATTATCGACGGGATGACCGAGAGTGACGACGCGACGAAAGAGTTCGCGTCCATCATCTATGACGAGTCGCTCCGACTCGCCCGTCTCGTCAACGACTTGCTCGACCTGGCACGAATCGAATCAGGCAAAGAGACGATGCAGTTCACGACGTTCGACTTCGGTGAATTTCTTCCGCGCGTCATGCGCAAGTTCAACCAGATGGCGAACGAAAAAGGCATCGAACTCGTGACAGAGGCCCCTCGTCACGCCATCGAGGCAGACGGGGACCGCTTGGAACAAGTGTTCACGAACTTGATCGGCAACGCCATCGCTCATACCGATTCGGGATCGATTCGGCTCGAGGCGAGCGAGGAAGCGGCCGGCTTCGTGATTCGTTTGTCAGACACAGGCGGCGGCATTCCGAAAGAAGATTTGCCGTTCGTATTCGAACGGTTCTACAAAGCGGATAAAGCTCGGACGAGCGGCGGCAAGACGGGTACCGGCATCGGACTCGCCATCGTTAAAAACGTCATCGATGCCCATCACGGAACGGTCGACGTCTCGAGCGCGCTCGGGGAAGGGACGACGTTCACGATTCGTCTCCCTTACACGCAACCGCACACATAACGACAATGGTGACTCCTATGGGTCACCATTTGTGGCATAGAGGAGGAAATGACATGAAGTTGTACACTCGAGGCGGGGACAAAGGCGAGACGTCGCTCATCGGCGGTCGCGTCTTAAAAGTCCATCCGCATATCCAGGCGATGGGGCTGTTAGACGAATTGAACAGCCAAATCGGGCTCGCACTCGCTCATCAGACGGACGAGACGCTCCGGACCCAGTTGACGCGAATCCAGCATGACTTGTTCGACCTTGGCTCGGAGCTGATGTATAAACAAGACCCACCACAACAAGTCGATATGACAATCGTCACCGAGCTCGAGACGTGGATCGACGAACTCGAGGTGAAATGCCCCGAGCTCGTCCGCTTCATCTTGCCTGGGGGCAGTGTCGGTGCGGCGAGCCTGCACGTGGCGCGCACCGTCTGTCGCCGTGTCGAACGGGAACTCGTCAATGTCGATGCGGCCGTCCGTCAATTACCGTACTATAACCGGTTGAGCGATTATTTGTTCACGGCGGCCCGTTACGCCAACGTCGTGGCCGGCGTGCCCGACCAAGAATACGCCCGCGGTGCGGACGTGTTCAAAACGAAAAAGAAAAAGGAGTAGATCAACTTATGAAAGGAATCGAACAATTCCAACAACGACTGCACTATTCGGTCTACCCGACCCAAAAATTCAAGACGACGACATGTCTCGTCTCATTCGCGGCTCCGCTGTCGGCCGAGACGATCGCCGACCGGGCCTTATTGCCGTATGTGATGGAGAAAGCGACAGAAGCCTATCCGTCGATCGAATTGTTTCACACGCCGCTCGAACAATTATATGACGCGAGCCTTTACGCCGGAGCGTCGAAAGTCGGCAAAGAACATGTCATCCAGTTCCAGCTCGAAGTCGTGAGCGATGCGCTCGTCGGCGAACCGGTGCTCAGTGAGGCGATCAAGCTGCTCGAAGAAGTACTCCTTCGTCCGAACGCCTATGACGGGGCGTTCCAACCGCTCATCGTCGAACAGGAGGCCCGTCTCCAGCGTCAGCGCATCGAATCGGTATACGATGACAAGATGCGCTTCGCCCAGCAACGTCTTCAAGAACTGCTCGGCGGCGAACTCGCCATCCAGTCGCTCGGTAAACTCGAACAGTTGGAGCACGTGACGCCTAAGACGCTCTTTGATGCCTATACCTCGATGATCCGTCACGATCGTGTCGACGTCTACGTCGTCGGCGACGTGAGTCGTGAGCAAGTGACTGCCGCGTTCGCGCCGCTCGAAGGGCTCGGGGAACGACTCGTCCGTGAGTATCCACAGCCGGTCGACCGTGAGTTTCAGCGTCTCGAGGAACATCAAACGATCAATCAGAGCAAATTGCACCTCGCCTATCAAGTCGACGTCGACCCGCGCAGTGAAGACGCTGTCCGGATGCAAGTCGTCAATGGACTGTTCGGCGGCTTCCCGCACTCGAAACTGTTCATGAACGTCCGGGAGAAAGAGAGTTTGGCCTACTATGCCGCCTCGCAGTACAGCTCACTCAGCCGGATGTTATTCGTCTATGCCGGGATCGATGCCTCGAACCAGGCGAAGACCGAGGCGATCATCGCCGACCAACTCGCCGACCTCCAGGCCGGGACGTTCGAGGACGAGACACTCGAACAGACGAAAGCGATGCTGTACCATCAACGTCGTCAACTCGGGGATAACCCGCGCCAATTGATCGCTTGGATGAGCGGCTCGGACATCCGTCCGTTCTCGCTCGAGGAAGAGATGGCCATCATCGAACGGACCTCGCGGGATGATGTGGCCGCACTCGCGAACCAATTGACGCTACAGGCCGTCTATTGTTTAAAGGGGGGAACTGTATGAAACTCGATTTTCCAAACGTCGGAGAAACGCTCCATCACACCGTCCTCGAGAACGGATTGACGGTCTATTTATTGAAGAAGACCGGTTATGAGAAGACGTATGCCACGTTCACGACGAAATATGGTTCGATCGACCGTCGCTTTAAAACGGAAGATTGGGTCGACGTGCCGGACGGGATCGCCCATTTCCTTGAGCATAAGATGTTCGAGAAAGAAGACGGCGACGTGTTCCAACAGTTCGGACGCCTCGGCGCGTCGGCGAACGCGTTCACGTCGTTCACCCGGACGGCATACTTGTTCGGTGCGACGTCGAACCTCAGTGAGAACTTGAAGACGTTGATCGACTTTGTCCAAACGCCGTACTTCACGGAGGCCTCGGTCGAGAAAGAGAAAGGGATCATCGGCCAAGAGATTCAAATGTATCAGGACAATCCGGGCTGGCGCCTCTACTTCGGTTTGATTGAGGCGATGTATGCCGAACATCCGGTCAAAATCGATATCGCCGGCACGATCGAATCGATTAGCGCCATCACGGCCGACGATTTATATCGCTGTCACGAGGCGTTTTACCATCCGAGCAATATGGTGCTGTTCGTCGTCGGCAATATCGACCCTGACGCTGTCCTTGCCGAGATTACCGCCAATCAGGCGGCGAAGACGTTTGATGCGCCGCTATTGACGGCGCGTGAGGTGGTCGAGGAGCCCGAGACGGTCCATATGACGGAACGGGTCATCGAGATGGACGTCTCGGTCCCGAAAGTGATGATCGGCTATAAAGATACGCCACGCCCCGGCAAAGAGGGCATGAAGCAAGAGCTCATCGTCGAGCTCCTCATGCACGCCTTGTTCGACACGACGGCACCGCTCTATGCGGAACTGTACGCCGAAGGATTGATTGATGACGCGTTCTCGTTCGACTATACGTCAGAAGAGACGTTCGCCTTCGCCGTCCTGTCAATGGAGACGCCACACGTCGAGACGTTCGTCGACCGGATCACGTCCGCTCTCGAGCGTCCGCTCGAACTCGGCGGCGAGACACTCGATCGCAAGAAGCGCATGATGAAAGGACAGTTTTTGAAGGCGCTCAACTCACCAGAGTTTATCGCCAACCAGTTCTCACGCTACGCACTCAGCGGCGGCAACATGTTCGACATCCCGGACTTGCTCGATGCGATTACGCTTGACGACCTGTATGCGGCGTACGACCGTCTGTTCCAAGCCGATCATCGGACGGTCTGTGTCGTCAAGAAACCGTGACGACGCTCATCACGGGAGCGAGCGGAGCGATTGGCCGTGCCGTCGCGCTAGCGTTTCGAGACGATGCACTCATTTTGCAGGCGCATTCGCAAACGGAGTCGCTTCGTGCGTTCGTTTCACACGAACAGTTGACGGCCGACGTCGTCACGTGTGACCTCGACGATGAAGCCGGACTCGAAGCTTGGCTCGAGACGCTCGGACCGGTCGACCGCCTCATCCATGTCGCCGGTAATCATGCCTACGGTCTGCTCGTCGATCAGTCACTCTTCGAGCTCGACCGGCTGTATCGCATACATGTCCGCTCGATGGTCCGTCTCGTCCAGCACGTTGTCGGGCTGAAACCGTATGACCGCCCGCTCGACATCGTCGTCGTCTCGAGTGTCTGGGGCGAGGTCGGTGCGGCCGGAGAAGTCCTATATTCAACGGTCAAGGCCGCCCAGCTTGGATTCGTCAAGGCGTTCGCGCGTGAGGCCGGACCGTTTCACGTCCGCATCAACGCGGTCACGCCGGGGTGGATTGACACCCCGATGAATGATACGGTAGAAGAGACGAAACAAACGGCACGCGATGAGATTCCGCTCGGCCGGTTAGGGGGGGCCGAGGAAGTGGCGGCGACGATTCGCTTTCTCTGTTCTCCGGCCGCCTCGTACATGACCGGCACCGTGCTCCGAATCGACGGCGGTTGGGTGTAAAACTTTGTCAGCTCGGTTGAAACGAGTTCTTTTCAATTCTTCTAAAATAATTTAGAATGAACAAGGTAGCGAGCACACATCAGAAAGGGTGGACGAGATGGATCATAAGTTCGAAGAATGGTATCTCGAATATGAACTTTGCCAAAATCGACCCGGTATCCTCGGGGATATCGCCTCACTGATGGGGATGCTTCAAATCTCAATCGTGACGATCAACGGCGTCGATCTACAGCGCCGCGGCATGCTGTTAAAGGCACCGGCGGCCGATCACGTCCATCGTTTGGAACATATTTTGCGCAAAATGGAAGCCATCGTCGTCATCAAGCTCCGGCGCCCGAAACTCCGGGACCGGATCGCAATTCGACACGGACGTTACATCGAGCACGATAACGATGACAAGAAGACGTTTCGTTTCGTGCGTGAGGACCTGGGTGTCCTCGTCGATTTCGTCGCCGAACTGATGAAAGAAGAGCGGCATTTGTTGATCGGCGTGCGCGGTAACCCGCGTGTCGGAAAGACCGAGTCGATTGTGGCAGCGAGCGTCTGTGCGAACAAGCGCTGGCTATTCCTGTCCTCGACGCTCATGAAGCAGACGGTGCGGACTTCGCTGTTCGAGGAAGAACGCGAAGGAGACCACGTCTACATCATCGACGGTGCCGTCTCGACGCGGACGATGGATGAACGCCATCGGCAATTGATTCGCGAAGTCATGCGACTTCCGTCTGTCAAAGTCATCGAGCACCCAGATCTTTATGTGCGCAACACCGACTGTGTGTTCGAGGATTTTGATTACATCATCGAACTACGGAACTCACAAGATGAGGAGATCATTATTCCTCAAGAGACACATCGTGAGGCAGAATGGTTTGAATAACTACTTGAATGGAAGGTGTGGACCCCTGTGACAGAATTAGGGACTTTTTTGAAACAAAGGCGTGAGGCGAGCGGTTTGACGCTCGACCAAATCCAGCAGACGACGAAGATTCAAAAACGCTATATCATCGCGATCGAGGAAGGTGATTACAAAAATCTCCCTGGCTCGTTCTATGCACGGGCGTTCATCAAAACGTACGCGGAATCGTTAGGGCTTGATGTCGATGAACTGTACGAGACGTATGCGAAAGACTTGCCGAAAATCGAGCCGCAGCCGACCGTTCAATTGTCGCGAAAACAAACCTACTCGAAAGCCTCGGAAACGTCGAGCCGTGTCTCGCGTTGGGTACCGAAAGTCATGCTTGTGCTCGTCGCCTTCCTCTTGATGACGGCCGTCTATTACGTCGTCCGAAACCTTGATTTTGGTGATCAAAACGCGTCACCGGCCGAGCCGTCGAACTCGGGTGTGACGATTGACCAAAATAAGGATGTCCCGAAAGAGGAACCGGTTGAAGAAGAACCGGTCGAGGAAGAGCCGGTCGAAGAAGAGCCTGCTGAAGAGACGGGGCCGATTGCGGTCGCGTCGACGAGCGGAGCTGATCTCACGTACGAGATTGCGACAGCCGATAAGTTGACGACGGAGATCCATGTGAAAGAATCGCCGGCGACGTATGTCGGCGTCCGAGATACATCACTCGAAGGACCGTTCCTCGCGCCGGAATATCCGAACCAATCGAAACAGAACCCGATTGTCATCGAGGACGCGGAGACGGATACACTTCGCATCCGCATCGGCCTGATCGGTGGGGTCGAGAAAATTGTTGTCAATGGCCGCGAGCTAGAACTTGCCGACTCGCCGGTCACACAAAATATATTTGTAAAGAGAGTCGACGCAGAATAAGTTGACTCTCCTTCTAGAGGAGGAGTTCTCGATGAACCTACCTAACCGCTTGACGATGTTACGGGTGTTGCTCATCCCTGTTTTCGTCGTCTTGCTCGCCGTAGATTTTGATTGGGGAGACATCGCTTTCCTCGGGGCGGACGTACCGCTCCATCAATTCATCGCCGCGGTCATCTTTACGATTGCCGCTATCACTGACTGGCTTGACGGACATCTCGCCCGCAAGCACAACTTGGTCACCAACTTCGGGAAGTTCATGGATCCGCTCGCTGACAAACTACTCGTCACGGCGGCACTTGTCCTGCTCGTCGAGATGGACCTGGTCGCGGCTTGGGTCGTCGTCGTCATCCTATCGCGTGAATTCGCGGTGACGGGGCTGCGTCTTGTGGCTGCCGATGAAGGCATCGTCGTCGCGGCCGGAAAGTCGGGCAAAGCGAAGACATGGGTCCAACTCTTTGCCATCATCTTCCTGTTGTTCGGTAATCCGATTTTCAGCTATGTCGGCATCCCGTTCGGTGAATGGGCCATGTGGCTCGCGCTCGTCTTGACGATTTACTCAGGGGCCGAATATTTTGCACAAAATTACAAGATCATTGTAAAGTCGATGTAACCGTCGGCACAGACGAGTTGTTCAGCTTGGCCGAACAGCTCGTTTTTTTATTTGGGGGGAGGAATTCGGATGAAACGGACCGAAATCATTGCGGTAGGCTCTGAACTGCTCTTAGGGGAAATCACCAACACGAACGCCCGTTACTTGTCAGAACAGTTATCGAAATACGGACTGTCCGTCCTGTATCATGTAGTCGTCGGGGATAACAGGGAGCGCCTGAAAGCGACGCTCGAAGAAGCGAAAGCCCGGAGCGAGCTCGTTATCGTCACTGGCGGACTTGGCCCGACGGCCGATGATATCACGAAGACGACGCTTGCCGACGTGCTCGGCCGCCCACTCGTCCGTGACGAGGCCTCGCTCGAGACAATTCGTCGTTTTGTCGCCTCGCGCGGACGGACGATGAACGAAGGAGATGCTCGTCAGGCCGACGTCTTATCCGGGTCCGAAGTACTTGACAACCCGGTCGGTCTTGCGCCCGGCATGTGGATTGAAGGGGAGACGACATGGCTCTTACTGCCTGGCGTACCGTGGGAAATGAAAGCGATTGTCGAGTCGACGTTCCCGAACAAGTTCACGGGTGCGACGATTCATTCCGAGTCGCTTCGGTTTTATGAAATCGGCGAGTCCGCGTTAGATGAGGCGGTGGTCGATTTAACGACCGGTGCCAATCCGACTGTCGCTCCGTATGCCGAGTCAGGCGAGTCACGGCTTCGGATCAGTGCTCGGGCCGAGACGGAATCCGAGGCGCGGCAAATGGTCAACCGGGTCAAACGCGACATTTTAAATCGGGTCGGCCGGTATTACTTTGGTTCCGATGAGGAGACGCTCGCTAACCATTTGATTCGAGAGTTGCAAGCGCGCAAGGCGACGCTGTCGATTGCCGAGTCGCTTACGGGTGGTCAAGCCCAAGCGATGCTCACGGCCGTCCCGGGGGCGTCCTCGGTGTTCAAGGGCGGGGTCGTCACGTACTCTGACGAGCTAAAAAATAGGTTTTTAGGGGTGTCCCTTGATACAATTGAGTCACACTCGGTCGTCTCAAAAGAAGTCGCCTTTGAAATGATCCTCGGTCTGACGCGTCAGACCGGGACGGATTATGGACTGGCGTTCACCGGCGAGACCGGCCCGACTTCAAGTTCGGGTCAACCGGTCGGCAAAGTGTTTATCGGTATCCGGTCACCGGCCGGGATTGACGTGATTGAACGCAACTATCCACATCAAGAGCGGCATGTCATTCAAGCCCGGGCTACGAAAGACGGAATGTGGGCGCTCCTGCAACAAATGAAAAAAGGCGAATAAACGTTCGCAAAAAACTTGTGTATCGTCTTCGCTTCGCTTATAATGAAAGTATCAATCAAAGGAGGCTCATTAATCTATGAGTGATCGTAAACAAGCGTTAGAAATGGCATTACGCCAAATTGAGAAACAATTCGGTAAAGGCTCAATCATGCGCCTCGGTGAAAATACAGATCAGCAAGTTTCGGTGACCCCGTCAGGCTCAATCGCCCTCGACATCGCCCTCGGTGCAGGTGGTTATCCACGTGGTCGTGTCATCGAAGTGTACGGACCTGAATCGTCAGGTAAGACGACGGTAGCGCTTCATGCCATCGCTGAAGTTCAAAAGCGCGGCGGACAAGCTGCCTTCGTCGACGCTGAGCACGCGCTCGACCCGAAATACGCCCAAAACCTTGGCGTCAACATCGATGAGTTGCTCTTGTCTCAACCGGATACAGGGGAACAAGCCCTTGAGATCGCGGAAGCCCTCGTCCGCTCTGGTGCGGTCGATATCCTCGTCGTCGACTCGGTTGCGGCACTCGTTCCGAAAGCCGAGATTGAAGGGGAGATGGGTGACTCACACGTCGGTCTTCAAGCCCGCCTCATGAGCCAAGCGCTCCGTAAATTGTCTGGTGCGACGAACAAGTCGAAGACGATCGTCATCTTCATCAACCAAATCCGTGAGAAAATCGGAATCATGTTCGGTAACCCGGAAACGACACCTGGTGGTCGTGCCCTCAAGTTCTACTCGTCGGTCCGTCTCGAAGTCCGTCGTGCTGAAACGCTCAAACAAGGCCAAGACATGGTCGGGAACCGGACGAAAATCAAAGTCGTCAAAAACAAGATTGCGCCTCCGTTCAAGACGGCGGAAGTCGATATCATGTACGGCGAAGGCATCTCGCGTGAAGGCGAGCTCATCGACATCGGGGCCGACCTCGATATCGTTCAAAAGAGCGGCGCGTGGTACTCGTACAACGAAGAGCGTCTTGGTCAAGGCCGTGAGAACGCGAAGCAGTATATGAAAGAGAACCCGTCGGTGGCCGCATCGGTCGAAGAACGAATCCGCGACCACTACGGTCTCAACGGTGAAAAGACGGTCACAGTCGAAGCTGACAACGATGACGTCCTCTCACTTTTAGACGAAGAGTAAGCAACGTTTCTCGCCTGACATGGTTCAGGCGAGATTTTTTTAGTATAATTTTTTTGATGAATTGGTAGTTCTATCCTGTCCGTGCATTGCATTCTAACAGGTAAATAAGTACAATAAAGCTATACGCGGGCTCGCTCGCGTTTTCATTCATGAAAAAATAAAATAACCTTGCGAAAGGGAGGTGAACATGATGGAATGGCTATTAGAGCTTATTCTGATCCTCCTTTTGCCGATAGCTTTTGTTGCAGGTTTTTTTGTGCGTAAATCGATCGCCGAAGCGAAGATTCAAGGTGCCGAGACGGAAGCGACCAAGATTGTAGAGCAAGCGCGACAACAATCGGAAGCGATGCAAAAAGAAGCACGGCTTGAAGTAAAAGAAGAGATGATTCAACTTCGCAATGAAACCGAACAAGAATTGCGCGAACGACGTGAAGAGCAGAAAGTGAAAGAAAATCGTTTCGTCCAAAAGGAAGAGCTTCTCGACCGGAAAGCAGACATGCTTGAACGGAAAGAAGACGCCTTGGATGAACGTGAGGCTGCACTCGCGAAACGGAAGCGTGAAGCGGAAACGCTCGAGAGCAAAGTGGAGGAATTATATGAGGAGGCACGCCAAGAACTAGTACGCGTGGCAGCCTTGTCGAAAGAAGAAGCACGGACCATCATCATGGACGAAGCGAAGCAGGAAGCGCTTCACGATGCTGCTCTCCTTCAAAAAGAAATCGAGCAAAAAGCAAAATTAGAAGCTGATAAAAAAGCGAAACACCTCTTGTCTCTCACGATGCAACGGTACGCGGCCGAACACGTCGCCGAGACGACCGTATCAGTCGTCAACTTGCCGAGTGATGAGATGAAAGGACGCATCATCGGACGTGAAGGACGTAACATCCGCACACTCGAGACGCTCACCGGAATCGACCTCATCATCGATGACACACCGGAAGCGGTCATCCTGTCAGGATTCGACCCGGTCCGTCGTGAAATCGCCAAGATGACGCTCGAGAAACTCGTTCAAGACGGCCGGATCCATCCGGCCCGCATCGAAGAGATGGTCGAGAAGTCGCGTCGTGAAGTCGATGAGCGCATCCGTGAATACGGAGAAGAAGCAACATTCTCAGCAGGCATCCACGGTGTCCACCCGGACCTCGTCAAGACGCTCGGTCGAATGCGTTACCGGACGAGTTACGGTCAAAACGTGCTCGCTCACTCGGTCGAAGTGGCCCATCTCGCCGGTATGATGGCCGCCGAGCTCGGGGAAGACGTCACGCTCGCCAAACGAGCGGGTCTCCTCCACGATATCGGGAAAGCCATCGACCATGAAGTCGAAGGCAGCCACGTCGAGATCGGTGTCGAGCTCGCCACGAAGTACAAAGAGCATCCGGTCGTCATCAACTCGATCGCCTCGCACCACGGGGACGTCGAAGCGACCTCGACGATCGCGGTTCTCGTCGCAGCGGCTGACGCCTTGTCAGCGGCGCGTCCAGGAGCCCGTCAAGAGACGCTCGAAAGCTATATCCGACGCCTTGAGCGCCTCGAAGCGATTTGTGAGTCGTTCGAAGGAGTCGAGAAATCATATGCCATCCAAGCGGGACGTGAAGTCCGGATCATCGTCCGCCCAGACGTCGTCGACGACGTCGTGGCGAACAAGATGGCCCGCGACATCTGTAAACGGATTGAAGATGAGCTTAATTATCCAGGCCAAATCAAAGTGACGGTCATTCGCGAAACGCGTGCCGTCGATTATGCGAAGTAACAAGAGCGGAGACATTCTCCGCTTTTTCTATTGGAGGAGGACAAAACTATGAAAATCTTATTTATCGGCGACGTGGTCGGAAAACCGGGTCGCGACATCCTAAGTGCCCAAATCGGACGCTTGAAGAGCAAGTACAGCCCGACGTTCATGCTCGTCAACGGTGAAAACGCAGCCAACGGACGTGGTATCACAAAAAAAATCTACCAACAGTTCCTTGAGCTTGGGTTCCATGGCGTGACGATGGGGAATCATACTTGGGACAACCGTGACATCTTCGACTGGATCGATGATGCTGACCGTATCGTCCGTCCGGCCAATTATCCGGAAGGCACACCTGGTGTCGGCATGATGGTGTTGAAACAAGGTGGGAAGAAGCTCGCCGTCATCAATGCGATGGGGACGGTGTTCCTGCCATCGCTTGACTGTCCGTTCCGCACGGTCGATGCCCTCGTCGAAGAAATCCGTGGCGAGGTCGATGCCATCTTCGTCGATATGCACGCTGAGGCGACGAGTGAGAAGATTGCGATGGGCTATCATCTCGATGGACGCGTTCAAGCCGTCGTCGGCACCCATACGCACGTCCAGACCGCTGACAACCGCGTATTGAACAACGGCACGGCATACATCACCGACGTCGGGATGACCGGCCCGCTCGACGGGGTGCTCGGCATGGATGCCGAGGTCGTCTTGAGAAAATTCATGACACAACTCCCGGTCCGGTTTGAAGTTGCCGAGGGACGGGAACAACTTAATGGAGTTTTAATCACTATCGATGACCAATCGAAACGAGCCACAAAAATCGAACGCATACACCTAGATGATCAGACCGTATGGTTTGATTGAACAACCTACCCGAGGGGGAAACAAGAATGGACGTACTCAAAGTTTCGGCAAAATCGAATCCTAACTCCGTGGCGGGTGCACTCGCTGGCGTACTTCGTGAAAAAGGAACGTGTGAGATTCAAGCAATCGGCGCCGGGGCGCTCAATCAATCCATCAAAGCGGTCGCGATCGCGCGTGGTTTCGTCGCGCCGAGCGGGCTGGATTTGATTTGCATCCCTGCGTTCACCGATATTATGATTGACGGAGAAGAACGAACGGCAATCAAGCTCATCATCGAACCACGATGAGCTTGCGGTCGGGACATAGGTCCTATTCTTGTAAGAGAAGCCATCGGCGCGGATGGCTTCTCTTTTTTGTCTGAGAATATGACGTTCCATCTTCTCAGGTTCGTCATTTTATGACAAGATGAAAGGGAACGTGAAGTTCGATCAAGAGATGAAGAGGGGGACGTTTTCAATGGAACAGCTCGTGTCTATGACAGAGAAGGAAGCAACGACACCTGTGATGAAAGCGATTCAAAAACATACGGCCGGATTCGGGGCGAAGTTGGTCGAAGTGCCAATCCCGACACCAGGAGCCGGACAAGTGTTGATCAAAGTGAAGGCGACATCGATTTGCGGGACCGATGTCCACATCTATGAGTGGGACGACTGGGCGAAGAGCCGAGTTAAACCGCCATACGTGTTCGGTCACGAGTTCGCGGGGGAAGTCGTGGCGCTCGGGGAAGGTACGAAACGCATCCAAATCGGACAGACCGTGTCGGCCGAGACGCATATCGTCTGTCATCAATGCAAACAATGTTTGCGCGGGCAATATCATATCTGTAAGAACACGAAAATCATCGGTGTCGACACGCAAGGCTGCTTCGCCGAGTACGTCGTCATGCCGGAAGAGAACTTGTGGGTCAACCCCGAGTCGATGCCGTCGAAGCTCGCGTCGATTCAAGAACCGCTCGGTAACGCTGTCCATACGGTGCTCGCCAGTGACGTGTCGGCCAAGTCGGTCGCCATCGTCGGTTGTGGGCCGATCGGACTCATGGCCGTCGGTGTCGCCAAAGCAGCGGGCGCGAGCCGGGTCTATGCGATCGATGTCAACCCGTATCGGTTGAAGCTCGCCGAAGACATGGGGGCGGACGTCGTCATCAATAGCCTTGAGCAAAATCCGCTCGAGCTGATCATGGATCAGACGGACGGGGACGGCATCGATGTCGTCTGTGAGATGAGCGGGCATCCGGTCGCCATCGACCAGGCGTTCAAGATGGTCACGGCCGGCGGCGATGTCAACGTGTTGTCACTCCCGGCGAAACCGGTCGCGATCGACCTGACACGTGACGTCGTCTTTAAAGGGGTACGCGTCCAAGGCATCACCGGACGCAAGATGTATGAGACGTGGGGCCAAGTGTCGACGCTTCTCGCGACGGGTCAGCTGAACGTGGAACCGATTATCACGCACGTGTTCAAGCTCGAGGAGTTCGAGCAAGGTTTCGAGCTCATGCGGGCCGGGAAATGTGGAAAGGTCGTCTTATTACCATAAACAGGGGGAATCAATATGGCATTTGAACATATTACAGAAGCAGTCAATGAAATGAAACAAGCGGGCACGTTCCGCTCGCTCGTGCCGCTCGAATCAGCACAAGGGAACGAGGTCACGATCGGTGGCAAGTCGCTCGTCCAGCTATCGTCGAACAACTATCTCGGTCTCGCCAACCATCCGCGCTTGAAGCAAGCGGCAATCGAAGCGGTCGAACAGTTCGGTGCCGGCACTGGGTCGGTGCGGACGATCGCCGGGACGTTCGAGATGCATGAGGCGTTCGAACGCGAGCTCGCCGAGTTCAAACATACGGAAGCGGCGCTTGTGTTCCAGTCGGGCTTCGCGACGAACCTCGGCGTCTTGTCGGCGCTACTTGGTCCAGAAGACGTCGTCATCAGCGACGCGCTCAACCACGCCTCGATTATCGACGGCATCCGGTTGACGAAAGCGGCCCGCCGCATCTATAAACACGTCGATCTCGAGGACTTAGAAGCGGCCTTGAAAGAGACGCAAGATTACCGGACACGTCTCATCGTCACGGACGGCGTCTTCTCGATGGATGGCAATATCGCGCCGCTCCCGGAAATCGTCGAGCTCGCCGAGAAGTATGACGCGGCGGTCATGGTCGACGACGCCCACGCTTCGGGCGTACTCGGGAAGAACGGCCGCGGCACGGTCAACCACTTCGGGCTCGACGGACGGGTCGCGCTCCAAGTCGGGACGCTATCGAAAGCGATCGGCGTCCTCGGCGGGTACGTCGCCTGCTCGAACGACGTGCGCGACTTCTTGATTCAAAAAGGACGTCCGTTCTTGTTCTCGACGTCACACCCGCCAGCGGTCGTTGCGGCGAACCGTGAAGCAATCCGTGTCATGAAGGAAGAAGAGGAACTGTTCGATAAGTTATGGGCGAACACCGAGTTCTTTAAGACAGGACTTCGCGATCTCGGCTTCGATATCGGGCATGCGACGACACCGATCACGCCGGTCATGCTCGGTGAAGAGACGCTCGCACACACGTTCTCGGACAAGTTGAAAGACCACGGCGTGTTCGC
This sequence comes from Exiguobacterium sp. s40, assembly GCF_018617905.1. Lineage (NCBI taxonomy): Bacteria > Bacillati > Bacillota > Bacilli > Caryophanales > Exiguobacterium > Exiguobacterium sp. s40. Next base: position 48,748 of record NZ_JACSLC010000005.1, read on the forward strand.
ACAGAGCATCGCCTTCCCGACGGTCGAGAAAGGTAAGGCTCGGATTCGGACGATCGTGACAGCGGAACATACCCGTGACGACCTCGAACGTGCGCTCGCTGCCTTCAAGGCGGTCGCCGAAGAATTGAATGTCACGCTTCACGCGTAAGGTTGAAACTGCAGACAAATTGATATGCTCCCCAATAGGTAGACAGATGAAATAACAAATCTGTTTATCTGATTGGGGAGTGTTTTTTTATGGTGAGAAGTCGGCATTCGATCGAACAAAAACTGGCTGCGCTGCGCATGATGGAAGAAGAAACCTATACGTGGAAGGAAATCATGGAAGCGCATAACGTCTCTGAGAATACTCTCCGGGTGTGGAAAGTGAAATTCGATACCGGCGGAATCGACGCGTTGAAGGAATCGAGGACATGGAGACATTACACCAAGGAACAAAAGATTGCCGCCGTCCGTGACTATCTCGATGGGGCCACCACGGTGGAAGTCCTCTCCAACCATCAAATCAGTGATGGATCTGTTCTTCGAAAATGGATTAAGAAGTATACTAGTCATAGCGAGTTAACAGATTCGAGAAAAGGGATGAATCGAGCTATGACAAAAGGAAGAAAAACTACATTCGAAGAGCGCTTCGAGATCGTGAAATACTGTTTGGAGAATGGACGCAACTACCAACAGACCGCGGAACAATATCAGGTGTCTTATGGGCAAATCTATGGCTGGGTCAAGAAGTATGACACGGACGGGGCAGAAGCGCTCCTGGACCGCCGTGGGCGTACGAAGCCAGAGGACGAACTAAGTGAAGAGGAGAAGCTGAAACGCCGGATCCGGCAAATGGAGCTTGAGAACGAACTTCTTCGTGCGGACAACCTGTTCCTAAAAAAGTTAGAGGAGATCGAGAGGAGGTCGTGATCAGCCAGGTACGGCTACAGCAACGATATATCGCCATCAAAGAATTATACGAAGAGGAGGCCATCTCGGTCGTCCTCCTCTGTCGAGTCGCCGGCATCTCACGGGCGGCCTATTACAAATGGTTGAACCGCACCATACCGGTGCGTCAAGAAGAGAACGAGAAGCTTCTGGAGGACATTCGTCTACTCTATGACCAGGCGAACGGCACATACGGGTACCGTCGGATCACGATGACAATCAATCGGCTGCGCCGGCAACAGAGCCTGTCCCCATTCAATGAAAAGCGAATCTATCGCTTGATGCATAGCCATGGGATCCAATCGGTCATCCGCCGGAAGCAGAAGAGACATAAGAAGTCAACGCCGCAACATGTGGCCGAGAACCTGATGAACCGAGAATTCAGTGCGTCCCGCCCGGACGAGAAATGGTGCACCGACGTCACCGAGTTCAAGTATGGGACCGGGAAGAAGGCGTATCTGAGCGCGATCATCGACCTGTATGACGGCTCGATCGTCGCCTACCGCATCGGAAGGTCCAACAACAACGGGCTCGTCTTCCAGACGATGATGCCAGCCATCGCGGGGCTCCGTACAGGAGCACGTCCGATGATCCATAGCGACCGAGGGTTCCAATATACCTCAAGAGGGTTCAAACGGATGGTAGAAGACGCGGGAATGACCCGCAGCATGTCCCGGGTCGGGCGTTGCATCGACAACGCCCCGATCGAGAGTTTTTGGGGCACCTTGAAAGTGGAGATGTACTACTTGCGTGAGTTCCAGGCCTATAGCGAACTCACGAGGGCCATCGAGAACTACATATCGTTCTACAACCACGATCGTTTCCAGAAACGACTAAACGGCTTGAGCCCTGTCGAATACAGGTCTCAAGCCGCCTAGGCTGGTTTTCATTATTTGTCCTGTCTACTTGACAGGGAGCACTTCAAATCGTCTGCAGTTTTTTATTAGGGCGATGTGGTCGTGAGATAAACCATCATGCCCATCCGTTCATTCATTTGAAATTTTTGGTAGGTATATAGGAGGTAGGCTTTAAAATTTGAACAGTTAAGACATGATGAATGGTTATCGTTTATTTCAAACACCGTATTTTAATCAAAAAATCTTAAGAAAGATATTAGGAGTAGGCTAACCTTCTTTTGATTGTCTAAACATATTTTTTTCTTGGCTGGGGTCCGTGTGCATCTGGGGAACAAATATTGTTTCAAAATTTAGAGGAGCCAACGCTGATGGGTGACATAGTTCCCAGTCATTTTCTTTTGGCTATCCACATCAAAAAGCAAGGCCCGTGGCCCTGCTCAAAGAATCAACATCCCGCGGAATCCACGGGCCGCATAATACGAATCGGCACCATTATGATAGAGGAAGATATGGTCGTAGCGGCGGTCGCAGAATAAGGCGCCGCCTTTTTGACGAATCGTTTCTGGAGTGACAATCCAGCTCGATGTTTTCAAATCGAACGAACCGAGCGTCTGTAGATGACGATACGTTGCTTCGTCGAGTAGCTCGATTCCCATCTCCTCAGCCAATGCGACGGCGCTCCCATCCGGTTTGTTTTTCTTCCGTGCCGCCAACGCCGAAGCGTCATAGCATAGACTGCGTCGACCACTCGGACTTTCTGAAGAGCAGTCGCAAAAAGCTAAGGCGCCATTCGGAAGTCGAATCGCATCAGGTTCGCCGCCGGTTCGTTCCATCTCGGCAAGCACGACGAGTTTCTGGTCGTCCTCTTGAAGGCGAGTCAAGACGTCGGGCCAAGTGAGATCAGGATGTCGTTCGGGATGGGCGTTAAATCGTACATGTAGAGTTTGCAATATCTCGCCCTTTTCCTGGTTTGATAACGTGTTCATATTTAGATTCCTCCTAACTAGTATTTTCTTTTAGTATACGTGATGCGGAATGAATCTGTTGTAACCAAAGGAATTGTAAATCATATAAGGAGGCGCCTTTTTGTTATGAAGATTGGACCACATCTCCCATCTGGTCGATTTGTCGACCGACCCAGACGAGCGGGACGGTCAAACCTGCCCCAATCAAATAGACGACCGCAATCGGCAATCCGTCCGCGAGTAGTCCGAACGTCAGGCTGCCGATGCTGAAGGCGAGGGTGTAGGCCGTCTGTTGAACGCTATACACGTACGGAAGTTGCGAGGCAGGTGTCATTTCTTGGAGCACCGTGTTCGTCTGGATGATGCGGAGCTGGGTGGCGTATCCTTGAACCGCGAGCGCGATGAGCGCGAACGCGATATGAGATGTCATGCCGAACAATAGGGCCGCTAAGACAGACAAGATGGAGCTGACGGCGAGCGAACTGTTGCGTTGAACGCGATACAGATACGCACTGGCCAGAATCATGCTGACCAAGAAGCTCGCGTTCATCGTACCCCACCAGCCCGTATCGATGTGGAGGTGGCGTTCCAGATAGACGAGCAAGAGCGCCGAGATCCAGAGTGTGCTGACGAACGACTCGAACGTGACGAACACCGTGATTAACCTAGCGAAAGGAGCAGTGCGCACGAAGGCGAGGCTGTCCTTAAGCGATATGTCTGATTCGCCATCTTCTACCGTCACGTCGCGATCGAGTGAACGGACGAAGCGAAGCGTGACGAGCGTCGAGAGCATGAACAACATCAACGCGATCATCAGAGCGAGCTCGCTTGAGAAGGAAGCGACGACCATCGTGCCGAGAGGCCACATCGCCAGCTGAATGAACTGGTTCGACCCTTGGACGAGACTGTTCGCTTGTTGACGATTCGTCGTCAGCCGGGGGATGAACGACGATTGGACCGGACGGGCGAACCCATCCAAGAAGGCGATGAGCACGACGAGGCCGAGGACGAGAATCGACTCCGACCAAATGACGGCTCCGAGCAAGACTGTCTTCAACAGTTGTGTGACGAACAACGTCTGACCGAGGGTGAACCGAGACAAGACGCGGGCAAAGAACAGACCGCTCACGGTCATGCCGAGCGTGACGGCAATCGGGAAACTGGCCGCAGCCAGGGCGGAACCGGTCTGTTGATATAACAAAGCGATTAAGGCGACGATATAAAGCACGTCGCCGATATTGGCCAGCCATTGACTGACCAGCAGCAGGTAAAACGACTTCATCATGACTCTCCTCCAGAACTATTCAATTTTGGGTGGATGACATGAGGTCGAATTACATACTTTCACCGCTTTCAAATTATTTACAAATAGTTTACGATGAAATGATGAAGAACACAATAATTGGTAACTTAACGGGGGAAATGACATGTTACGTTATGACATCAATGATCAGCTTCAACTACGAATGTTCACCATTGACGACGCGGAGGCGTTATTCCAATTGACGATGGCGTCGAAGCCATACCTTCGCGAGTGGCTTGGTTGGTTTGATTATACGGAGACGGCGAGGATTCGCGGCAAAACATCGAAGGACGAATTAAAGGATTGTTGGAAACGGGCGGCTATCCGAAATCGTTCGCGATTGTGTATCAGGACGAGCTCGCCGGGACGATCGGCTTCAATGACATCGACCGGGGCATCAAATGCGGGACGGTCGGCTATTGGCTCGGCCAAGACTTTCAAGGCAAGGGCATCATGAGTCAAGCGCTCGAGACGGTCATCGATTATGGGTTCCGTGATTTGAAACTCGATAAAATCGAGATTCGGGTCGCAACTGGGGACGTGAAGAGCCGGGCGCTTCCGGAACGGCTCGGTTTCCTCGAAGAAGGGGTGCTTCGCAATGCGGAGTGGCTCTATGACCGCTACGTCGACCACGTCGTGTACGGGCTGTTGCGAGATGAATGGGCCCATTAACATACAAAACCCCGTCCTGTTACAAGGTGGGGTTTTCGTTTGGGATTTGTTCGCCGTAGAGTTCGCTACCGAACTCCGCGTACGCCTGTTCGTAGCGCCGGAGAGATGACTCTTTATGCATACATGTCACGTTCATCCGCTCGAGTGACGTCATGTCGGTCGCGTACGTCTTCAAGACGTGGGCATTGCGGAGCATCGATGGTGTGACCGAGCGGGTGAGACCGCTCCGTTCGTTCAATTGGCGCATCATCTTCGTGATCATGACGATCGTCAACTGTTTCGGCTGGTTCTTCGCATACACCCAGCGGAATGTCATTCGGGCGAAATCGAAAGAGACAAATACGGGATCATCCGAGTACCAGCGCGGACGGACCGGCGTCGGGATGTCGGCCAAATAGTTCATGAGAAGTGCCTGGTCCTCTGGACTAAGTTTCAACGTGAACCGGTTGCCGAGCCGGTCATAGACGTCGAACTCGTGGCTCGCGAGGTGCAGGTCGTTCATCCGGAGACGGATGATATGGTGGACCCGGAGACCGTATTTATAGAACAGCGTGACGATCAACTCGTTTCGGTTGACGAGGTATGGATGCGCCTGAAGCTGATTCTCGCTCAGACCGCTTGTTGAGCGGATCGTTCGGACGAGCTTGTTGAACTCAGCGGGCAAGGCGATCTGGTCGACGGTGAGCGTGTGGGCCGGTTGCGCATACGTCAGCATCTTCTTACGGAGCGGGTTCAAGAAGACGGTCAGGCTATTGATGACGGTGACAATCCGGGCGACCGTCGCCTGTTGATATTGCTTCTCCTCGATGAGGAAGTCGTTGACGAACGTCTTCCACGATTCGAGCGGGACGGCGAGCCACGCCTCCGGGGCATCGAGCTCGACGTTATGGTCATGAAAGTATTTGTGCACATCGATCAAATCGTACCGATAGCGTTTCAGCGTCGACGGTTGACGGCCGCTCGCGCCGAGATGGAACAAGTACGCCTCGATATATTCAGGCAATGGATACTCTTTTCTACGTTTCGTCATGGACGTTCCTCCTTCTCCTCATATCGTACCACAAACGGACGTTCTCCATTCGTCGTTTCGTGGTAAGATGGAGGATGAGACTTATAGGAATGAGGGATTTTTATGCAACGAGAGAAAGTCATTATCGTCGGGTGTCAATTACCGACCGTCGACGATTGGACATATGAACAATCGATGGGGGAACTCGTCGAATTGGTCGATACGGCACGAGGTGAGGTCGTCGCCCGTCTCGATCAGAAACGGCAACAAGTCGACCGCCGCACATTCATCGGAAAAGGGAAAGTCGAGGAGCTCGCGGTGCTCATCGAACAGTTCGAGCCGGACATCGTCATCTTCAACGCCGAGCTGTCGCCGGCCCAATCGAAGAATATCCGCATCTCGCTGAACGACCCGGACGAGATGAAACTGATTGACCGGACGCAATTGATTTTAGACATCTTTGCCGGACGGGCCCAATCGAAAGAAGGGAAGCTCCAAGTCGAGCTCGCTCAGATGAACTACCTGCTTCCACGTTTGATTGGACAAGGCACGCAGTTGTCACGTCTCGGTGGCGGAATCGGGACTCGGGGACCGGGTGAGACGAAACTCGAGTCCGACCGTCGTCACATCAAGCGCCGCATCGATGAAATCAAGAAAAATCTCGAAGGCACGGTCGCGCACCGTGACCGTTACCGGGAGCGTCGGAAAGAAAACCGTGTGTTCCAAGTCGCGCTCGTCGGTTACACGAACGCCGGGAAGTCGACAATCTTTAACCGCTTGACGGATGCGGATACGTACGAACAGGACGAACTGTTCGCAACGCTCGACCCGCTCACGCGCGAGCTCGAGTTGCCGCGGGGCGGTAAAGTGCTCATCACGGACACGGTCGGATTCATCCGGGACTTGCCGACGAAACTCGTCGCCGCGTTCCGCTCGACGCTCGAGGAAGTGCTCGGGGCCGACCTCGTCTTGCACGTCATCGACGCATCGAATCCGCATTACATGAACCAAATCGACACGACGAATTCGGTCTTGTCGGAACTCGGGGCGAGTGAGGTACCGCAGCTCGAGGTATACAATAAGAAAGACCGGTTGACCGAAGACTTCGTCGGCGGACCGCTCGTCATCTCGGCGCTCGATTCGACCGATATCGAGACGCTCATCGGCGCGATTGAAGATAAGATTGCGGATGTGTTGACGAAAGTACACGTCGTCTTGCCGGTCCGCTCGTTCGAGCATTACCATCCGGCCAAAGATTCGATGTATCGTCTCGAGGAGAAGTTCCTCGATGACGGTTCGGTCGAACTCGTCGGATATATGAGAGAAGACACGCGTCTATATGCGACGCTGAAACCATTTGAGGTGTGAAACAATGATGTGGCAAGAAAAGATTGCGTACTATGATGAATTGGCCCCGTTCGTGACCGAGGCGGAAGAACGGGTAAAACCATATTTTGAAACGATCGAGGCGACGGCGGAGTTCAACCAATACCGTGTCCTCGAGTCGTTCAAGAAACACAAAGTGTCGGATTTCCATTTCAATCCGACGACCGGGTACGGTTATGACGATATCGGGCGCGACACGCTCGAGTCGATCTACGCCGACGTGTTCGGGGCGGACCTCGCCCTATGCCGTCCGCAAATCATCTCCGGGACACACGCCATCGGGATTGCCTTGTTCGGTGTGTTGTTGCCAGGAGATGAGCTGCTCTATATCACCGGCAAGCCGTACGATACGCTCGAAGAGATCGTCGGGATTCGGGGAGACGGCCGTGGGTCGCTCAAAGAGCTCGGTGTCGGCTACGACACGGTCGAGCTGAAAGAGGACCGAATCGACGTCGAGACCGTCATCGGACGGATTCGTCCTGAGACAAAGCTCGTCGGCATCCAGCGCTCGAAAGGTTACGCCAATCGTCGCAGCATCCCGGTCCAAGAAATCGGTGAGGCGATCAGGAAGATCAAAGCGGCACATCCGCACGTCTTCATCTTCGTCGACAACTGCTACGGCGAGTTCGTCGAGACGATCGAACCGACCCACGTCGGGGCCGATCTCATGGCCGGTTCGCTCATCAAGAACCCGGGTGGCGGCTTGGCGAAGACGGGCGGCTATATCGCCGGGACTAAAGAACTCGTCGAACGCTGTTCGTTCCGCATGACGACGCCAGGCATCGGGAGCGAGGCCGGTCCGTCACTCTACTCGCTCCAAGAGATGTACCAAGGGTTTTACATGGCGCCACATACGGTCGCCCAAGCGTTGAAAGGGGCACACTTGACGGCGAGCCTGCTCGGATTGCTCGGTTTCGAGACCGACCCACACTACACGACGCCACGGACTGATTTGATTCAATCGGTAACGTTCCGCGATCGCGACAAGATGATTGCGTTTTGTCAGAGCATCCAAATGGCATCACCGGTCAATGCCCACGCGTTGCCGGTACCGGCCTATATGCCGGGATACGAGGATGATGTCATCATGGCGGCCGGGACATTCATTCAAGGCTCGTCGATTGAACTGTCGGCCGACGGACCGCTTCGCGCCCCTTACACTGCCTATGTGCAAGGCGGTTTGACTTACGCCCACGTCAAGGTCGCACTCATGCTCGCCTTGAGCCAATTACGCACGAAAGAGCTCGTCACATTTGACCGTGACAAAATCTCACAGAAGTTGTAACCGAAATGTCATGTTAACTTTCTTAACATCTATTGACAGGTAAGTTGTCATGTATTATTCTCACAGTGTGAGACAGAAAAGGAGGGGTAAGAGATGGCCGATCAATTTCGTCGCTCCAACCCGTTGTTTCCGATTGGAATCGTTCAAGATTTGACCCAACTGACAGGTAGACAGATTCGGTACTATGAAGAACAGGGTCTGATTTCGCCTAGTCGGACGGAATCGAAACGACGGCTCTATTCCTTTAATGATGTCGAACGTCTACTCGCGATCAAGGATTTCATCGATCAAGGGTTCAACTTGGCGGCGATTCGTCATATGCTCGACAATGCGGACGCCAAAGAAGTGGAACCAGCAAAAACAACGGTCGAGGAACCACCGAAGATCTCTGAACAAGAGTTACACAAACTATTGAAAACACAGCTTCAAGAAGCTGGCCGTTTCAATAAGACGTCGCTCATTCAAGGTGAGTTGTCACGTTTTTATCGATGACGCCAGTACATTAACCATTACACAATGTGAGAGGGGACATTTTACCATGGCCAGAAAAACGTTCACGAAAGAAGACATCAAACGGATCGCACAAGAAGAGGACGTACGCTTTATTCGTCTTCAATTCACGGATATCCTCGGTACGATTAAAAACGTCGAGGTGCCGATCAGCCAATTGGACAAAGCACTTGATAACAAGATGATGTTCGACGGCTCTTCGATCGAAGGCTTCGTACGCATCGAGGAATCAGACATGTACCTCTATCCAGACCTCGACACATGGGTTGTCTTCCCGTGGACAGACGGCAGCGGTAAAGTCGCTCGCTTGATTTGTGATATTTATAACCCGGACGGCACACCGTTCAGCGGTGACCCGCGCGGTAGCTTGAAGCGTAACCTCGAGCGCATGCAAAAGCTCGGCTTCACAGCGTTCAACGTCGGACCAGAGCCTGAGTTCTTCCTCTTCAAGAAAGACTTGAACGGCAAACCGACACTCGAACTCAATGACCAAGGCGGTTACTTCGACTTGGCACCGGTCGACCTCGGCGAGAACTGTCGTAAAGAGATCGTCATCGAGCTCGAAAACATGGGCTTCGAAATCGAAGCATCACACCACGAAGTCGCTCCAGGTCAGCACGAAATCGACTTCAAATACGCGGATGCAGTCACAACGGCTGATAACATCCAAACGTTCAAACTCGTCGTCAAGACGATTGCAGCGAAATATGGCCTTCACGCGACGTTCATGCCGAAGCCACTCTTCGGTGTCAACGGTTCTGGGATGCACGCCAACATGTCGCTCTTCAAAGGTGACACGAACGTCTTCTACGACCCGAACGGCGACATGGAATTATCAGATACAGCCCGCGCCTTCACGGCAGGAATTCTCGAGCACGCTCGTGCGTTCACGGCTGTCTGTAACCCGACTGTCAACTCGTACAAGCGCCTCGTGCCTGGTTACGAAGCACCTTGCTATGTAGCATGGAGCGCGCGCAACCGTTCACCACTCGTTCGTGTACCGGCGGCCCGTGGCCTCTCGACGCGTATCGAAGTGCGTTCGGTTGACCCAGCGGCGAACCCGTATCTCGCCTTGTCGACGCTCTTGGCTTCTGGCCTCGACGGAATCGAGAAAGACATGACGGCACCGAAGCCGATTGACAGCAACATCTACGTGATGGATAAGCCAGAGCGTGTTGCCAACGGAATCGATGATCTTCCGGCTACACTCTTTGACGCACTCGAAGTACTCCGTGCCGATAAAGTCGTGATGGATGCTCTCGGTGACCACATCGGTGAACACTTCCTCGAGTTGAAAGAAATCGAGTGGGATATGTTCCGTACGCAAGTGACAGAGTGGGAACGCGATCAGTACATGACGCTCTACTAAGTCGACTAATAAGGGATATTCCCTTTAAAATCAGAGTCCTGAACGAGTCTTCGTATGAAGTGCTCATTCAGGACTCTTTTTCTATAATTCGCTTCAACTAATCAATATAATGAGGGAGAATGTATATCACTATAAATGTAATGGAATGGGATAGGGGGACGAGAAGTGGCAACACCATTAAAAGACGTGTATGATGAGACCTTTTTGTTGGAATTTGGACGACGTATTCAAACCGTGTATCCGTCATTTGACGTACAGGCTTTTATCGCATCAATCATAGATGAATCGTGGGAAGCGTTGACACTCAAAGGGCGTACTCGACGTATTTCGATAAAACTAGGTCAGTATTTGCCACAGAATTACGAATCAGCTTTGGACGTATTGGTTGAAATTGCAGATGACTGCGTCGGCTTTCCTTATTTGTTTTTCCCGGACTTTGTAGCGGTGTATGGACAGGCAGAAGAGCATTGGGAACGCTCGATGTCAGCGCTCGAACGCTTCACACAGAAGTCGTCTTCTGAATTTGCGATCAGGTCTTTTTTGTTGCGGGAACCAACGTGTGTGATGCACCAAATGACAGCTTGGGCCATTCATCCGAACGAACATGTTCGGCGTTTGGCGAGTGAGGGTTGTCGTCCTCGCCTTCCGTGGGCGGAATCGTTACTGATGTTCAAAGAAGACCCAGCTCCAGTGTTGGAGATTTTAGAGTTGTTAAAAGAAGATCCATCATTATATGTGAGAAAAAGTGTCGCTAACAACCTCAACGATATCTCGAAAGATCACCCAGAAGCTGTACTCGCAGTCTCGCGACGATGGCAGGGCGAGCATCCTCATACCGATTGGATCATTAGACACGGATGCCGGACACTGATCAAGTCAGCCCATCCTGACGCGTTAACGATATTCGGTTATACGCAGGAAACAAATTTAACCGTCGACTCATCGATTTCTATACATCCGAACGTGATCCGCATAAGGGAGGCGTGCGAGATTCAGTACGATGTGTCCATTCGTCCAGGGGATGCTGCTTATGTTCGTATCGAATACGCGATTGAGTTTATAAAGGCCAACGGGAAAGCGAGTCGTAAAGCATTCTTGCTAGCGAATAGAACCGTCGCTGGGGGCGCGCGACTTGCAGCGACCAGAGTGCACGACTGGTCAGATTTGACGACCCGTCGGCATTATCCAGGGGAGCATCGTGTCGTCTTGTTAGTAAATGGACGAGAAGTGGCTGAAAATCATGTCATGTTGCATAAAAGTTGTTGAACTTCTATATAATAAACGGTTCAAAAAAGGGCAACCCTGTCTATTTAGACGGGTTGCCCTTTTTGGGTGTGTAGCATAACGATCTGGTTAAAACGCACGTTTGAAGAACGTGGACGCATAGTCGAGCGTCGTATGTAGCGTCGTCGCGAAAACGAGTCCGAAGAAGCATGCTGCCCCGTTCAGATCGAGCCACGATTTGGCAGCTTCCTCATACGGCGTGACCGTGAGCAGAAGCGTGAGCGGGAAACCGAGATAGATGACCCGGATCAGATCGCTCAAGAGCGGAAAATGCGAGAATAACGACCGATGGGGCATAATCTTCACATAAGGGAGCCAAAAGCCCCGAAGCGGTCCCCATCGATAATAGGCGTCCGACTTCAAATCGAGATCCGGGGAGAGCCAGAACGTCCCGATGAGGGCGCCAAGCAGGAACACGGTCGGAACATCGATGTCAATAAAAGGCGTGGCAATCGCAAGAGCACCGATTGCCACGAGATTCGTACGGGTATGTGTCTTGCCACTAGCCATTAGCCATTAGTGAATCGTGCGGTATACACCGATGACCTTCCCTAAAATCGACACGTTATCGAAATACATCGCTTCGAGCTCGTCGTTCTCCGGCTGGAGGCGAACTTTCGAAGCTTCTTTATAAATCCGCTTCACGGTCGCTTCACCTTCATCCGTCATGGCGACGACAATCTCTCCATTGTCGGCCGTGTTCTGTTGACGGACGAGGACGCGGTCCCCATCCAAGATCCCCGCGTTAATCATCGAGTCCCCTGAGACAGAGAGCATGTAGACGTTGTCGGAACCGACGACGTGAGCCGGGAGCGGGAAGTGTTCTTCCACGTTCTCGATGGCCGTGATCGGCGTACCGGCTGTGACTTTCCCGATGACCGGCACGTACATGACGGCATCGTGGTCTTCGACGACGGACATCTCTTCATCCAAAATCTCGATGGCGCGTGGCTTCGTCTTATCACGTCGAATCAATCCACGCTTTTCAAGACGGTCCAAGTGACCGTGTACAGTCGAGCTCGATGCGAGCCCGACAGCCTCGCCAATTTCACGGACCGAAGGGGGATACCCTTTCGCCCGGACCTCGGCTTTTATAAAATCAAGAATCTGTTGTTGTCTTGCTGACATTTTTTTCAATGGATTTCACCTCGATTATGTCGAATAACCTGCGAACGCATCCTATTCTTTATGGGTTTAGTTTAACACAAGAACACATGAGCGCACAAACATTCGTTCGTTTTTTTCTGCTTGACCGAACAGAAGTTCTTGTTTTATGATGAGAACAGATAAACGAACAGACGTTCTCGAGAACGTGTATTCTTATTCCCAGGAGGCAATGATTATGAGAGACACAATCAATGGAATCATCTTAGTCGGCATGTTGGCACTCGGTATGTTCGTATTTTTCGCGGTCGGAGAGCTTCGTGACAACGAAGCGGTCGTCGTGACCGAACAAAAAGTCGAACACAGTATTGAAGAAGAAGTCGCCTTGAAAGAGGCGGAGACGCTCGAAGCGCACATTCTCACTAAACGGGATGAGGAAAAAGACGACAAGACGACGTGGTTCGCCGCCGAATAATCGTTTCTGATTGCGAACATCCCTTCATCCTGTGTATCGTAGAGGGCGAATGGAAAGAAAGGAAGTGACGCGATGCGAGTCGTCATTTATTGTCGCGTATCGACGAACAAGTCCACCCAAGAGACGTCGCTCAGTCGTCAGGCGGACGAGTTGAAGCAGATGGCGAGACGTCTTGATGCTGAGGTGGTCGATGTGATCAGTGAACAAGAGAGCGGGTATGAGGTCAATCGGGCGGGACTGCTCGATCTATTGGAGCACGTCTCGACGTCCGATCTCGATGCCGTGCTCGTGAGCGACGACAGTCGTCTCGGACGGGGAAATGCAAAAATCGCTATCTTGCATACGCTCATGAAACATAACGTGCGCTTGTTGACGATGCAGTCGTCCGATGAATATATCGTCTCCGACGCCGAGAAGATGGTGCTCGAGATCGTCAGTGTCGTCGAAGAGTATCAACGTAAGATCCATAACGCTAAAATTTCACGCGGAATGCGTCGGGCGGTCGCGAACGGATTTAATCCGCATCGGAATATCCAGCACCATGACCAGGGAGGCCGGAGCCGAATCGAAGTTCCGATTGAAGAAATCGTCCAATTGCGTGAACGTGGACTCACGTTCGCTGAAATTGCCGCCACCCTCCGCGGTTTTGGTTATGAGGTATCGAAAGCGACCGTGAACCGGCGCTACTTGGAGCACGTGTCGGTACCAGAAACTTGATTCCTGCTCGCTGATTTTGTACAGTAGAAGGACAAATTCAGTAGAGAGGGGGCGAGCCCGATGCTAGCACCTGAACAGTTGGAGCGAATCAATTTCCTCGCCAACAAAGCAAAGACAGATGGTCTGTCACCACAAGAGATGGATGAGCAGCAAGCGCTGCGCCAACAATATTTGCAAGCGTTCCGCCAATCATTCAAATCACAAATGATGGGAATGAAGGTCGTCGATCCGGAAGGAAACGACGTAACGCCAGAAAAATTAAAAGATGAGCAGGAACGTTACCGCTCAGAATGACCATGAATGCACATCCTATTTCATATAGGATGTGCATGTTTGTTATACGCGAACGTTGATCAGGGGGACTCATTGATGCGTTTTCAAACGAAAGGAAGTAAACGATTCCATTTAATGTGTTATACTAATTAATTAGTTGTGACACACGAATGAGTGTGCTAAAATATGACGGGTAGAAACTTTGTTAACAACAGAGAGGATGAAATTAGTGGAAACAACTACTAAAGAATTATTAGCGATTAACTCGATTCGGACACTCTCAATCGATGCGGTCCAAAAAGCGAACTCAGGTCACCCGGGTATGCCGATGGGTGCGGCTCCGATGGCGTTCACACTTTGGACGGACAAAATGCGTCACAACCCGAAAAACCCGAACTGGTTCAACCGTGATCGGTTCGTCCTTTCAGCGGGACACGGTTCGATGCTCTTGTACTCGCTTCTTCACTTATCTGGTTACGATCTCTCAATGGACGACCTCAAATCGTTCCGCCAAATGGATTCGAAAACGCCTGGACATCCAGAGTACCGTCACACGGCAGGTGTCGACGCGACGACTGGACCGCTCGGACAAGGGATCGCCATGGCTGTCGGGATGGCAATGGCAGAGAAACATTTGGAAGCGACGTACAACCGCGATGAGTTCAAAGTGGTTGACCACTTCACATACGCGATTTGCGGAGACGGTGACTTGATGGAAGGCGTATCGGCAGAAGCTGCTTCGCTCGCTGGTCATTTGAAACTCGGCAAACTCGTCGTCCTTTACGATTCAAATGATATCTCGCTTGACGGCGACCTTCACAAATCGTTCTCGGAAAGCGTTGAAGATCGTTTCAACGCCTACGGTTGGCAAGTGATCCGTGTCGAAGATGGTACGGATATCGATACAATCGCGAAAGCGATCGACGAAGCGAAAGCTGAAACGTCGAAACCAACCCTCATCGAAGTGAAGACGGTTATCGGCTTTGGTTCACCGAACAAGTCAGGCAAATCGGCATCACACGGTGCGCCACTCGGCGAAGCTGAAATTGAACTCACGAAGCAGTTCTACAAGTGGGAAGGCGAGAACTTCTACGTACCGAACGAAGTATACGACTTGTTCAACGATAAAGTCGTTGAGCCAGGCGCGAAGCATGAAGCGGACTGGAACGAACTCGTTGAAGCTTACAAGTCAGCACACCCTGAACTTGGTGCCCAGTTCGAACGTGCGATGAACAACGAGCTCCCAGAAGGTTGGGACAGCGAATTGCCGACGTTCGAAATCGGTTCGAAAAAAGCGACTCGTCAAACGAGCGGTGAAGTATTGAACGCGATCGCCAAAGCGGTTCCGACTCTCTTCGGAGGCTCGGCTGACCTCGCCGGCTCAAACAACACGATGATCAAAGGCGCTGCGGACTTCGATGAAGATCCAGCCGGCCGCAACATCTGGTTCGGAGTCCGTGAATTCGCGATGGCAGCAGCCGTCAACGGGATGGCGCTCCACGGTGGGGTCCTCCCATACGGCGCGACGTTCTTCGTCTTCTCGGATTACCTTCGCCCGGCAGTTCGACTTGCTGCGCTCATGGGAATCCCATCAACGTTCGTCTTGACGCACGATTCAATCGCGGTCGGCGAAGATGGCCCGACGCACGAACCGGTCGAGCACTTGATGAGCTTCCGTGCGATGCCAAACTTGTCTGTTCTCCGTCCAGCTGACGGAAAAGAGACGATCGCGGCTTGGAAGCAAGCAATCACGACGAAAACGTCACCATCACTTCTCGTCTTGACGCGTCAAGCATTGCCAGAACTCGAAGGCACGTCGATCGAAGACGCAGCTAAAGGTGGCTATGTCGTCGCGGGCAACTCAAGCGAGGCAGACGTCCTCCTTCTCGGTACAGGTTCTGAAGTACACGTCCTCGTCGAAGCACGCGAAGCACTCGCTGCTGAAGGCGTGAACGCGGCTGTCGTTTCGATGCCTTCGTGGGAATTGTTCGAAGCTCAATCGGCAGAATACAAAGAATCGGTCCTTCCGTCGTCAATCACGAAACGTGTCTCGCTCGAAGCGGGCGCGACGCTCGGTTGGTACAAGTACATCGGTTTCGGCGGAAAAGTCCTCGGCATCGACAAGTTCGGCGCCTCTGCCCCTGGTGATCTCCTCATGAAAGAATATGGCATGTCGGTCGACAACGTCGTCGCTGCTGTCAAATCACTTTAATCGCTTACTATCAGTGGTGGCCCGGAGTTTTGGGTCACCACTTTTTTTACAGACGACTAGCGAATTAGCGTAATATAGTGTATAGTAAAAAACGATGTTTCATATGGTAGAGGAGGTTAAGCCTTGAGTACATTATTCTGGATTCTTCTTGTCGTGGCAGCACTAATCGGGGGTATCGCGATCGGTTTCTTTATCGCTCGTAAATACATGATGAACTACCTCGAACAGAACCCACCGATCAACGAAGATATGATTCGTACATTGATGATGCAAATGGGTCAAAAGCCGTCACAGAAGAAAGTCAACCAAGTGATGCGCGCCATGAACGTTCAAATGAAGAACGAAAAGAAATAAACTCGATGGACCGAAGCACTTTGCGCCCGCAAAGTGCTTTTTTCATCCAGTTTTTGTTAGACAATCAAACAAACTTTCGCTAATCTAATAGAATAGTCTGAATTCAAGACAACATAGGGGGTGTTTCCAATTCGTGTATTCAAACAACTAGCTTGGTTCTTCAAGCTCGAGTGGCGGACGTATGCGCTCGGCATCGTCTTACTCATGTTCGTC
Organism: Exiguobacterium sp. s40; assembly: GCF_018617905.1. Classification (NCBI taxonomy): domain Bacteria; kingdom Bacillati; phylum Bacillota; class Bacilli; order Caryophanales; genus Exiguobacterium; species Exiguobacterium sp. s40. The sequence goes on from NZ_JACSLC010000005.1 coordinate 65,666, forward strand.
GCGTCGCTCGAACTTATACCGCCGCGCATCATCGGCCGAATCGTCGATGAGATCAACCGGGGAACGCTTGGAACAGATTTATTATGGATGTTGCTCGGCGGGCTCGCGGCCGTCGGAATCGGGAACTATGTGGCCCGTTTCTTCTGGCGATACTTCATCTTCGGGGCTTCGATTCGCCTCGGTCGGATGTTGCGGAGTCAACTCTATCGCCATTTCACCGATTTAGATCAACGGTTTTATAAGAAGTCGCGGGTCGGGGATTTGATGGCCCATGCGACAAACGATGTCCAGGCCGTCTCGACGACGGCGGGTGCGGGGATTTTGACACTCGTCGACAGCATAACCATGGGGACGTTCGTCATCATCACGATGGTGACGACCATCAGTTGGAAGTTGACGGTCGTGGCATTGTTGCCGCTGCCGATCATGGTCGCGTTGACGACGCGATACGGCAAGCTCTTACATAATCGGTTCGGGGTCGCCCAAGCGGCGTTCTCTGAACTGAACGATAAAGTCCAAGAGAGCGTCAGCGGTGTCCGGGTGTTGAAGTCGACCGGGGAAGTCGGCCGCGACGTTGACTCGTTCGAGAAGCTATCCGACGAAGTCATGGCGAAAAACGTACGTGTCGCGAAAATCGACGCCTTGTACGACCCGACCATCTTCGGGATTGTAGGCCTCTCGTATATCTTGTCGATCGGTTATGGGGCGTATTTGATTGAACAAGGAGAGCTGACCATCGGACAGATCGTTAGTTTCACCGCCTATCTCGGCTTGCTCACATGGCCGATGCTCGCGTTCGGCTGGCTGTTCAATATCGTCGAACGAGGGCGAGCGTCTTACGACCGGATCGAGCGGATGCTCGCCGTCAAACCTGAGATTCAGGATGACCCGATGGCGGCGACGAAACTCGCCCATTCGGAGATTGAAGCGGATATACGTGCGTTCCGCTATGACGAGACGCCCGTCCTGCAAGACGTCACATTCCGCCTCGAACGCGGACGGACGCTCGGACTCGTCGGCCGTACCGGTTCTGGTAAGACGACGATTGTACGCTTGTTGACACGAGAGTATGACGTACATGATGGGACAATCAAAATCGGTGGTGTCAACATTCGCCAAGTGAAAAAATCACTTCTGCTCGATAAAGTCGCTGTCGTCCCGCAAGATCATTTCTTGTTCAGCGATTCGATTGCGAACAATATCGCATTCGGCAAACCGGAAGCGAAACTCGACGAAATCATGGAGGCGGCCAAAATCGCCGAGGTTCATGATGACATCATGCGGCTGCCGGAAGGATACGCCACGCTCGTCGGGGAACGGGGTGTGACGTTATCGGGTGGTCAGAAGCAACGGATTTCAATCGCACGTGCCCTTATGATTGAGGCGGACGTGTTGATCCTCGACGATGCCCTCTCGGCTGTCGATGCGAAGACGGAAGAAGCGATTATCGAGCATTTCCGGACCGGGAACCCTGACCAGTCCCGCTTGATCGTGGCGCATCGACTGTCTGCGGTCGAGCATGCCGACGAGATTCTCGTCCTTGAGGACGGTCGAATCATCCAACGCGGGCGTCATCAGGACTTGATTCGCGAGCCCGGTTGGTACAAAGACACGTACGATCGCCAACAACTCGAGGCGATTGTCGAAGGAGGTGGCCACCATGAAACATGACGTTCAGGAATGGGCGGTCATTAAACGCCTGTTGGCCTACACGAACCGCTACGCACGTCCGCTCGGACTCGCTTTTGTGTTCTTGCTGCTCGCCACCGGCGCAAAACTCGCAGGACCGTTCTTAATCAAAGTGTTCATCGATGAGTTCGTGACGCCTGGCGTCTATCCGACAAACTGGGTCGTCACCTTGCTCGTTGTTTATTTGGTCTTGCATGTGTCGGCGATCATCTTCGACTACTTGCAGTCGATCTCGTTCCAAAAGATTGCCTTGAAGATCGTGCAAAACATCCGGATGGATATCTTCCGTCACGTGATGGGGACGCGGCTCGCCTACTTTGACCGAACTCCGGCGGGAGTGCTTGTCTCTCGAATCACGAACGACACCGAGGCCGTCAAGGAACTGTACGTCGGGGTAATGAGCACGTTCGTACAGTCAGCGGTTCAATTGGTCGGGACGTACGTGTTCCTTTATATCCTCGAACCGACGCTCGCGACGATGGGGCTCGTCCTTGTTCCGCTGTTCTGGCTCATCATCTGGGCGTATCGCCGCTATTCGACAAAATATTTTGCCCAAGTGCGTGACTTGTTGTCACAACTGAACGGGCAATTGAATGAATCGATCAACGGGATGGGAATCGTTCAACAGTTCCGACAAGAAGAGCGGCTCGTCCGCCAGTTCGAAGAAACGAACGAGGCCCACCAAGAGGCACGCTATCGAAACTTGAAGCTCGACAGCATGTTGCTGCGACCGATCATCGAGCTGTTGCTCGCCTTCTCCATCATTGGACTGCTCGGCTATTACGGCGTCTTGTCGACGACCGAGCAAGTGCAGGTCGGGGTCGTCTATGCCTTCATCAGCTACATCGAGCGCATCTTCCGTCCGGTGCTCGACATCATGCAACGCTTGAGCGAGTTTCAACAGGCGGTCGTCTCGGCGGACCGTGTCTTCAAAATCTTGGACACGGATGAACCGGCTCCAGGAAAGAGTCTTGCTGGTCCTGCCGAAATCGGCTCCGGGGAAGTCCGGTTCGAGAATGTCACGTTCAGCTACGATGGGGAAGTCGATGTATTGAAACAGATATCATTCGTCGCCAAACCAGGCGAGACGGTCGCCCTCGTCGGTCACACGGGTAGCGGAAAGAGTTCAATCATCAACCTGTTGACCCGGTTCTATCCGTATCAATCAGGCCAAATCACGATCGACGGGTATCCGATCGAGCAGTTCGAGGAAGCCGAGCTCCGAGCCAAAGTCGGGCTTGTGCTCCAAGATCCATTTTTGTTCACAGGGACGATCGAGGATAACTTGAAACTGTTCAATCCGACGATCGACTCGGACAAAGTCCGGGAAGCGGCCGAGTTCGTGCAAGCTCATACGTTCGTCGAGAAGCTTGAGGCCGGTTACGGACATACGGTCGGTGAGCGCGGCGCGACATTCTCGAGCGGGGAACGGCAACTGCTCGCCTTCGCCCGGACGGTCGCCCGTGACCCGAAGATTTTGATTTTAGATGAGGCGACGAGTTCGATTGACACCGAGACCGAGGAGCGTGTCCAGCTCGCCCTCGATCGGATGAGACGGGGACGGACGACGATTGCCATCGCTCACCGTCTGTCGACGATTCAAGATGCCGACTTGATTCTCGTCCTTCATCGGGGTGAGATCGTCGAACGAGGTAACCATCAGGCGCTTTTAAAACAGGATGGGCTGTACAAAAAGATGTACGAACTTCAATCTGGCCAACGTCTGATGTCATAAATTACAAAAAAGACACCGTCAAGGTGTCTTTTTTCCATGGAAAAAGCCCGCCACTTCAAGGAAGGACGGGCCCTTTGGTTCGATTAATTTATGTGGTCTGAAGCGTGTATGGCTAGGACGTGACGTGTAATCAGCTTGTCCAATTCTTGGCTGACATGAATCACTTCTGGAGACGTCCAACTGTGCTGCGAGGCGATTTCATACAGTTCATCGCGTTTCTGTTCAATGGCATAATGTAAGTTTTCAGCTGTGATGACCGCCACGGTGTTTCCCCCATCATTGTAAAATCGATACTGACTAATAAGAATATCCAAATCTTAGCATCTAACACTACCGTTTACAAGTTTCATTTCCATTTCAAAGATTACAAATTCAATCATGTAAGGTGCTCGGAAAAAGATGCGAGCATTTTGAAAAGGTTTTCGCTATAATGGGGCTGAAAGGTGGAAGATCGCATGGAAGTCACACTTTGGCTCGCATTTGGGGCGGGCGTCTTATCATTTTTATCACCGTGCACGCTACCGTTGTATCCAGTCTTTTTATCGTATATCACTGGGGTCTCAGTCTCTGATTTAAAGAGCGAGGGACTGCGACAACGCACGGCCTGGTTTCACACATTCTCATTCTTGATTGGTTTCTCGATCGTCTTCCTCGTGCTCGGTCTGTCGACCTCGCTCATTGCCGACGTGTTCATTCAGTATAAGGATAGTTTGCGCATGTTCGGTGCCATCCTCATCTTCGTATTCGGCGTCTTTTTGGCGGGACTTTGGCAACCTAGTTTCATGATGCGCGAGAAAAAGCTCGCTATAGGGGAGCGTAAAAGCGGCTACTTTGGAACGGCATTGATTGGAATTGGATTCGCGGCGGGATGGACCCCGTGTACCGGACCGATTCTTGCCGGTGTCATCGCGCTCGCGGCCTCGAACCCGAGTCAAGGGATGGGCTATATGTTGGCGTACGTCATCGGCTTCGCCATCCCATTCCTCATCATGGCGAGCTATGTCGGGAAAATCAAATACTTGGCGCGCAACAGTGCCAAGGTGGCAAAATTCGGAGGTTATTTGATGATGGCCTTCGGCGTCGTATTATATTTTGATGGCATGAATCGCTTCGCTGCTTGGATGAGCGAATTAGTAGGATTCACCGGATTTTAAAAGGGGTTGACCGAATGTCGATATTTTGGGGATCGACCCTCGTCGCACTAATGATGGGCCTGATTGCGAGCTTCGTTCGCGTCAAAGCATCAGCACGTCCGACGAATGCTAAAAAAATCTTGATTCCGCCCTTGGCGATGTCGACCGGGATGTTGCAATTTCTCGTCCCGGCGTTTCGATTAACTTGGCTCGAGGTCGGAGAAGCTTTAATCGTCGGATTGATTTTCAGTGTATTTCTCATCAAGACATCGAACTTCGAGAAACGTGATGGTGAGGTGTACTTATCCCGCTCGAAGGCGTTCTTTATCGTCGTCTTCGTCTTATTGGCGATTCGGACGGTCATGAAGGCGTTTCTCGGAGACGAAGTCAATATTTTTGCGACGGGCGGACTGTTCTATTTGATTGCCTGGGGCATGATCGTCCCATGGCGCATCGCTATGTACCAAAAATATAAACAAATCGCTTCAACATGAACGGCGTCCCTCGCGAGGGACGCCGTTTTGTCGATTATGAAGATTTTTTCGTCATGGCAGCTTCCGTCTCGGCATCGATCCCGGTGTTGGCTTTGACGAGGATGCGTTCGAAGTTTCCGGCGACTTCGTCCGACTTCGTCACGTACGTCCCCACGATGGCGGCCAGGAAGCCGAGCGGGATCGAGACGATTCCCGGGTTCGTGAGCGGGAATAAGGCCTCACCGATAAAGATTGCCGAGCCATCCGGTGCCCACACGTTCGGGCTGATGGCGACGAGGAAAAGCGACGAGAATAATCCGACGACCATGCCGAACACGGCTCCGTCCGTATTGAACCGTCTCCAATAAATCGTGAACAAAATGACCGGCAAGTTCGCGCTGGCAGCGACAGCGAATGCGAGAGAGACGAGAAATGCGACGTTCATCGATTGGGCGAAGAAGGCGAGTCCCGTCGAGACGAGTGCGACCGCGATTGAAGCGATCCGGGCCGCTGTGACTTGTTCTTTCTCTGTCGCTTCGCCCTTCCGGATGATATGACCATAAAAGTCGTGGGCGAACGCCGAGGCCGCCGATAGGACGAGTCCTGCTACGACGGCAAGGATCGTGGCGAAGGCGATGGCGGCCACGAAAGCGAACAATAAGTCACCGCCGAGCACTTGGGCGAGGAGAGGCGCGGCCATGTTCCCGGCCGGGTTGGCGGCGACGATGGCGTCCGATCCGACGAACGCGGCGGCCCCAAATCCGAGGAAGATCGTCAGTATGTAGAACGCACCGATGACCCATGTCGCATAGACGACGGATTGTCGTGCCGTCGGTGCATCCTTGACCGTGAAGAAGCGGATGAGAATGTGCGGTAGACCGGCCGTCCCAAGGACGAGTGCCAAATTGAGTGAAATCGTATCGAGCGGGAGCTTGAACTTGTTGCCAGGGTTCAAGAAGCTTTCCCCGAGCGGTGTCGCCTTACTGACCTCGGAAAACATGGTGAAGATGGAGAAGTCAAAACGGGCGAACACGAGGAATGAAATGATGGCGGTCCCGATCATCAACAAGACGGCTTTTGTGATCTGTACCCATGATGTCGCGGTCATCCCCCCGAAAACGACATAGACGGTCATTAAGATTCCGACGACGATGACGCTCGTCGTGTAGGGGATGCCGAGCAAGAGCTCGATGAGTGCCCCGGCGCCGACGAGTTGGGCGATCATATAAAAGATGGAGATGACGATGGCATTCATGGCGGCAACCCCACGCACACGCGGCTTGTTGAAGCGTGCCGCAATCATATCGGCCATCGTATACTTTCCAAGGTTACGGAGCGGCTCGGCGACCAAATATAGGACGACGAGGTAGGCAACGAGGAAACCAATCGAGTAAAAGAACCCATCGAACCCGGCGAGGGCAATCATCCCAGCAATCCCGAGGAATGAAGCGGCCGACATATAATCACCGGCGATGGCCAGACCATTTTGGAATCCGGTCAAACCACCGTCGGCCGTATAAAAGTCGCTTGCGGTCTTTGTCTTTCGGGCTGCGAAAAAAGTGATGACGAGCGTGAGTCCAACAATCGCGACGAATAGAAGAATAGCTGTCCAGTTCATCGTCCATCCTCCTCTTGTTTGATGGCTGCGATGAGCTCGTCGAAGCGGCGGGCCCGGCGGCTATACATGACACAAAATGTCCAGGTCATGAAGAATTGAGCGAAGGCGAGCACCCAGGCCCAAGTGATCTCACAGGCGACAGCGATGTTCAAAAACGTGAAGTAGCTCGTGGAGATTGGTAACGTAAAATAAAAGATGAGTGAGAAGATGATGGATGGAACAATGAACCGGTTCTTTTCTTGCATCAACTTGTGGAATGACGAGCTCTCGACGATTGTTTCGGGGGCGCGAGTGCTGTCAGTTCGCGTGACGTGTGTGACATCATGCATCGGAAAACCTCCTTTTGGAATCAGGATACGTACATTATAGAAATGTAAATAAAGGAAAAGCTATCCATTTTTTATTGCTAAAACCCATGCATGTTATACTAATATTGGTCATACCACTTTATTGTAAACGTTTTCAATATTGTCTATATTATGAACGGTATTTAAGAATAATTAATCTGTCGAAAAAAGGTGCTTTGGACCTAGTAGTCGTATGGCACAATTTCAGTTTCGTATAACTTAGTTGAACTGGTGAAGACAAAAAGATGCCAAGCCCAAGGCCGGCATCTCGTTTCATCATTGTTGGAAATAATGTTGATACATTTTCCAGTCGATTTGTTCTTCTTCAAGCGCCTTTTTTAAAAATTTATGGTCTCGTTTCGGTGTCGCGGCGATATACCCTTTGACGACGAGCTCGGTCGTCATTTCACAGGCCCGTGTCTCGAGAGCGAACTGTCCGATTTTGCCCGCAATCTTTCGGATGGCGACGTCGCGGAACAGCTCCGGTACCGGCGTGACGAGACGATCAAGCAATGTACGCGTCTCCGGTGTCCATAAGTGGCGTGTCTTGTCGATGTAATCATCCTCGATGTCGAGGAGTGAGCGCCCGTCTTCTTTCGGCATTCGTTTTAAAAATTTGCGGAACATGAAGTAGCCGCCGATCGACATCAATCCGATCATCACGAATCCCCAGAAGACAATGAAATACATCACCAAGTTTTCTGGCATCGTCTTTCCCCCGTTCTGTCATTTCACGATCATTCAAGCTAAGTATACAAAAAAGGGGGGAGATGCAAAAGCTACAGCTATCCGTTCCTTACTATAAAGATGGACGAAACGCGTGGGCTTCGTTAGAATAGATAGCGTTGCAATGAGCAAGAGCCAGTGTAAATCGTAATGTTCAGAAAGGAAAGAGCCATACATGAACCAATTAAAACAAGAAGTTGAGAAGCGGCGTATTTTCGGCATCATCTCGCACCCGGATGCCGGTAAGACGACGCTCACCGAGAAATTGCTCCTTCACGGGGGAGCCATCCGTGAAGCGGGGACGGTCAAAGCCCGCAAAAACTCTAAACACGCCAAATCTGACTGGATGGAGATCGAGAAACAACGTGGAATCTCGGTCACGTCATCGGTCATGCAGTTCGTCTATCAAGACAAGGTCGTCTCGATCATGGACACACCAGGACACAACGATTTCGGGGAAGACACGTATCGCGTCTTGACGTCGGTCGACAGTGCCGTCATGGTCATCGATGCGGCCAAAGGGATCGAGACGCAGACGAAGAAATTGTTCCAAGTCTGTCGGATGCGCGGGATTCCGATTTTCACGTTCATGAACAAGCTTGACCGACAAGCGAAAGATCCGCTCGAGCTCATGGAAGAACTTGAAGAAGTGCTCGGCATGCCTTCGGTCGCCGTGACTTGGCCGATCGGGAGCGGAATGCAGTTCGAAGGGGTATACGATCGCTTAAAAAACGAAGTGCACTTGTTCCGTGGTGACAAAGCGACGCTCACATTGAACGAAGAAGGGGTCAATGATCCAATCCTCGCCGATCACTTGACGGAAGAGAACTTGACGAACCTTCGAGATGAAATCGATCTTCTCGACGGTGCCGGCAATGAAATCGACGTCGATGCGATCCAGCACGGGAAATTGACGCCGGTCTTCTTCGGGACGGCGCTCGTCGACTTCGGGGTGACGTCATTCTTGAATCACTACCTTGATATGTCACCGGCGCCTGAGGCACGTAAGTCGAACGTCGGTCCAATCGACCCGACGTCAGAGGACTTCAGCGGCTTCGTCTTCAAAATTCAAGCGAACATGAACCCGGCTCACCGCGACCGCATCGCTTTCGTTCGCATCTGTTCGGGCGTCTTTGAGCGCGGCATGGATGTCACGCTCACACGGACGGGCAAAAAAATCAAGTTGAGCCAGTCGACACAGCTCATGGCCAACGACCGGGAGACGGTCGACAAGGCGTTCGCTGGAGACGTGATCGGGATTTATGATTCAGGCACGTACCAAATCGGCGACACGATCACGACATCGAAACAAAAAATCGCGTTCGAGGCGTTGCCGACGTTCCCACCGGAACTCTTTATGCGCGTCTCGCCGGTCAACTCGCTCAAGTCGAAACATTTCCACAAAGGTGTCGAGCAGCTCGCCCAAGAAGGAGCGATCCAAGTGTACCGTAACGAGTACAACGAGATTTACCTCGGTGCGGTCGGTCAACTCCAATTCGAAGTGTTCGAGTATCGATTGAACAACGAGTACGGCGTCGACATCCGCATGGAGCCGGTCTCGTACAGCGTCGCCCGTTGGGTGAAGGACAAGGAATTGAAGGCGCTCAAGCCGTTCCAGGACTCACGCAACATGCTCGTGACAGACCGCTGGGAGCGTCCCGTGTTCTTGTTCGCCAACGAGTTCACGTTCGACCGCTTCAAAGAACGCTATGAAGACGAGCTCACGCTCGTCGACGCCCTCGACGTCAACGTCGAGATCGGCGCAGAATAATAGATGGACGGCTCTTCATAGGGCCGTCCTTTTTTTGTTACAGTGACTTGGTTGATTTTGATAAGTTTTACTTATGGCTAATTTGTGACGGAATGTATTTTACGTCACGCTATAGTTGTATTATGATAAACATGTGATAAGTAAGCGATTACGGCACATGCCGAAGTCGCCGCTTTCAAAAAGGGGGATATCGTATGGAACAGACGAACGTATTAGACGCTTTCAAATCTCGGACGCAGTTCGAGGTCAATGGCAAAGCGTACGATTATTACCGGCTCAAAAAGCTTGAAGAAGAAGGGGTGACGGAACTTAGTCGACTTCCGTACTCGATTCGTGTATTGCTCGAATCTGTGCTTCGTCAACAGGATGGCCGCGCCATCACGAAAGAACATGTCGAGAACTTGGCTAAATGGGGTACTGCCGAAGTCTCGAAAGACATCGATGTTCCGTTCAAACCGGCTCGCGTCGTCCTTCAGGACTTCACGGGTGTACCGACGGTCGTTGACCTCGCTTCACTTCGTAAAGCGATGGCCGACCTCGGCGGAGACCCGAACAAGATTAACCCGGAAATCCCGGTTGACCTCGTCGTCGACCACTCGGTCCAAGTCGATGCGTACGGTTTCGCCGGCGCACTCATGAAAAACATGGACATCGAGTTCGAGCGTAACGAAGAGCGCTACAAGTTCTTACGTTGGGCCCAGACGGCATTCGACAACTATCGTGCCGTCCCGCCAGCAACAGGGATCGTCCACCAAGTCAACTTGGAATACTTGGCTTCGGTCGTGCTCGAAAAGAATGATGGAACGGGCAATGTCGCCTATCCAGACTCGCTCGTCGGAACGGACTCGCACACGACGATGATCAACGGACTCGGTGTCCTCGGCTGGGGTGTCGGTGGAATCGAAGCCGAAGCGAGCATGCTCGGACAACCGTCTTACTTCCCGGTACCAGACGTCGTCGGCGTCAAAATCATCGGTGAAGTCAACCCGGGTGTCACAGCGACAGACGTCGCGCTCGTCGTCACAGAGATGCTCCGTAACGAGAAAGTCGTCGGCAAGTTCGTCGAGTTCTTCGGACCGTCGCTTCACACGATGCCGCTCTCGGACCGGGCGACGATCGCCAACATGGCACCTGAATATGGCGCGACATGTGGCTTCTTCCCAGTCGATACAGAGACGCTCAACTACATGCGCACGACAGGTCGCCCAGAAGAATTGATCGACCTCGTCGAAGCCTACTCGAAAGCGAACGACTTGTTCTATACGCCAGACCAGGCTGACCCGTCGTTCACGAAAACGCTCACGCTCGACTTGTCGAAAGTAGAGCCGTCCCTCGCTGGACCGAAACGTCCACAGGACCGGATCAACTTATCAGACCTTCAGACGGCGTTCGTCGACAGCGTGACAGCACCAGCCGGGCACAGCGGCTTCGGTCTCGAAAAAACCGAGCTTGAGAAGAAAGCAGCTATCAACTATGCAGACGGCGCTGTCGACATGCGCACGGGTGACGTGGCGATCGCAGCGATCACAAGCTGTACGAACACATCAAACCCATACGTCATGGTCGGAGCAGGTCTCGTCGCGAAGAAAGCTGTCGAACGCGGTCTCACGGTTCCAAAATTCGTGAAGACGTCGCTCGCACCGGGCTCGAAAGTCGTTACCGACTACCTCGATAAAGCCGGTCTCACGCCGTACCTCGACCAACTCGGTTTCAACACTGTCGGTTATGGATGTACGACATGTATCGGAAACTCGGGTCCACTCGACCGCGAAGTTGAAGAAGCGATCACATCGAACGATTTGCTCGTCTCATCGGTCCTCTCGGGGAACCGTAACTTCGAAGGCCGCGTCCATCCGCTCGTCAAAGCGAACTTCTTGGCGTCACCGCCACTCGTCGTCGCTTACGCACTCGCTGGATCGGTCAACTTCGACATCATGAACGAGTCGTTCGGAACAGACAAAGATGGCAACGAGGTCTTCTTCAAAGACATCTGGCCATCAAACGATGAGATTAAGATGGTCGTTCAAGATGTCGTCTCACCAGAAGCGTTCCGGAAAGAGTACGACACGGTGTTCACAGGGAATGAGCGTTGGAATGCCCTCGACGTGCCAGAAGGCAACTTGTATGACTTCTCGGACGATTCGACGTATATCCAAAACCCACCGTTCTTCGAAAACCTCGAGCCGGAAGCGGGAGAAGTACATGCGTTGAACGGACTACGCGTCATCGGGAAGTTTGCTGATTCGGTCACGACCGATCACATCTCACCAGCTGGTGCATTCTCGAAAACGACACCAGCCGGCCAGTACCTTCAATCGAAAGGTGTCGCACCGCTCGACTTTAACTCGTATGGCTCACGCCGCGGAAACCACGAAGTCATGATGCGCGGTACGTTCGCGAACATCCGTATCCGTAACCAAGTCGCACCAGGCACTGAAGGTGGCTTCACAACGTACTGGCCGACTGGCGAAATCATGCCGATGTACGATGCGGCCATGAAGTACAAAGAGCAAGGCACAGGCCTCGTCGTCTTCGCAGGAAACGACTACGGTATGGGCTCGTCGCGTGACTGGGCAGCCAAAGGAACGAATCTTCTCGGCATCCGTGCGGTCATCGCACAGAGCTTCGAACGGATTCACCGCTCGAACCTCGTCATGATGGGCGTGTTGCCACTCCAGTTCATGGACGGGGAGTCGGCCGACTCACTCGGACTCACAGGTGAAGAAGCGATCGACATCCAAGTCGACGAATCGGTTCGCCCACGTGATATCCTGAACGTCAAAGCGACTCATGAGAACGGTACGGTGACCGAGTTCCAAGTCGTCGCCCGCTTCGATTCTGAAGTCGAAATCGATTACTACCGTCACGGCGGCATCTTGCAGATGGTCCTCCGTAACAAATTGAAGTAAGCCAACTGACCTTCCTTTGAAAAAAGGAAGGTTTTTTTAGTGAATGTGCGAATATAAGGTGAGACGGTGCACGATATCGGGAAGAGAATGGGGAGAGGGGGGAGTGTATGGAGCGACAAACGAAATCAGGAAAAAACTGGTGGCAACGGCTGACGCAAAAAGAGGAAGTGACGGAACAGGAAGTCGACATCACGCTTCCCCAGTTGCGAGAGGCGATCCACGAGTATGAGCAGACGTTGCCGAAAGGCGTCAATCGGACGGTGCTCCTCGATGAAGCACAGGAAATCGATCTTGCGCGTTTGAAGAAACATTTACCCGGCAAACCGAGGCAGCGATTTTACATGTCGAAAGAGACGTTTCACATCGTTCCCGAAACTGAACGGGAAGTGGTCTATGAGATGGATCAAGTCCAGCGGGCGCTCGATTTATATTTCGAACAAGAGAAAAAATTACCGCTGCGAAAATTCCAACAGACGTTACAACTTGATTTGACACGATTACGTGAAGGCGGGTATTTAAAAGTGTTGCCGAAACGGCCTTATTACGTCGTGGACGAGACATTGATCGTCTCGCTAGAACCGAAGCCGCAAGAGTGACGAAACCGAATCGTCACTCTTTTTGTCAGCGGCGCGATTACACGCCGAGGGGTTGAGTCGGGTTTATAAACTATGTTACGGTGGAAAACGTATATGAAAATAAGAAAATTGAATAGGAGTGAGATTATGGAAAGAAAAAGCCAAGTGACGACCGTTTTCCTCGTTTCAGCCATCATCACGGTCTTGTTCACGATTTGGGGTATCTTCCCTGAGCGCCTCCTCGGTAACGCGAGTCTCTTGAACGTGACGACGAAGTTACAAGGTTGGCTCTCGAACGGGATGGGTTGGTTTTATTTGCTCAGCGCGACTGGGATTTTACTCGTCGCCGTCTTTTTAATTTTTTCGAGATTTGGTTCGATTCGACTCGGCAAAGATACGGACCGACCAGAATTCAGCTATTTGACATGGTTCGCCATGTTGTTCAGTGCCGGAATGGGGATTGGCCTCATCTTCTGGGGGGCGGCAGAACCGTTGTCGCATTTCCATGCACCACCGTTTGAGTCGCCGACGCCGGAAGGCGATGCGCGCACTGCGATGCGTTATTCCTTCTTCCATTGGGGCTTCCACCCGTGGGCGATTTATGCGATGATCGCGCTCGCCATCGCCTACTCGACGTTCCGCAAAGGTCGTCCGGCGACGATCGGAGAGACGATCGGTTCGCTCGTCAATGACCGCTATGAACGTCCGGTCAAACAGAGCGTTGATATTTTGGCCGTCATTGCGACCGCTTTCGGTGTCGCTACTTCGCTCGGTTTCGGGGCCCAGCAAATCGCAGGTGGTTTGCATTACTTGATTCCAGGCGTGCCGAACGCGTTCTCGACACAACTGATCATCATCGCCGTCGTGACGGTGCTCTATATGATCAGTGCTTCGACGGGTCTCGAGAAAGGGATTCGAATCTTGAGTAACACGAACATCTTCCTTGCCATCGTCTTGCTCGGGGCAACACTAGTGGCTGGACCGAGTGCATTCATCCTCGATTTGTTCACACAGACGATTGGAACATACTTGCAACAGTTGCCGACGATGAGCTTCCGTACGGGTGCATTTGAGCCTGTCGAACGGGAGTGGATCAACGACTGGACGATTTTCTATTGGGCATGGTGGATCTCATGGTCACCATTCGTTGGAACGTTCATCGCCCGCGTCTCAAAAGGGCGCACGATTCGTGAGTTCATCATCGGGATTCTACTCGTTCCGACATCGTTCGGTCTACTTTGGTTCTCTGTCTTCGGTGGATCGGCGATCTGGGCTGACTTGTTCGGCGGCGCAGCACTGATCGACCAAGTCAACGAAATCGGGACGGAAGTCGGGTTGTTCGCCTTGTTCGAGACGTTCGGGGGATTTGGGACGGTACTCAGTATCGTGGCCATCTTCCTGATTTCGACATTCTTCATCACGTCAGCGGATTCGGCCACCTACGTGCTCGGAATGCTGACGACGAACGGGAAACTGATCCCGCCGATGCGCATCAAGTTGATTTGGGGCTTCATCCAGTCCTCAATCGCTGCCGTCCTCTTATATGCAGGTGGGCTCGGGGCGCTACAAGCGGTCGCGATTCTCGTCGCCTTCCCGTTCATCTTCGTCTTGATTCTGATGATTGTCGCCTTGTTCAAGGACTTGGCTGACGAACCGGACGAGCGGGACAAGTGGATTGAAGCGTATAAAGACGAAGAAGATAAACTCGGATAAGTTGAAAGGTCTCCATACGGAGGCCTTTTTTTAGTGGTTAATGTTTTGCAGGACCCTCTCGCTAGTGTAGGATAGTAAGTGAAGAAGATTGGGAGGGCATTCTATGAAACAACACGTAAAGAAGCGATTGAGTTGGGTGATTTTTGCCGGTGTTCTCATTGTCGGCGCCCTGCTCGCCTATAACTTTTATTTGGTCACCAATTTAAATGACGACGACGGCCGCACCAATCGGGCCGAGCCGTTCTATACGTCTGTGGTCATCGGCTATGAAGAGAAAAAGTTGCCGGAAGACGGGGAGACGTTAGAAGTTCGTGAATATAAAGTGACATATGACGAAGACGGGCACTTCGTGTCCGAGGTCGTAGAGGGCCCGAACGTCGGCGCCCGTGCCGAGTGGGACGGGACCGTCTATCGTGAGTTCAATCCGGACGGCGATGAGACGAATAGCCAAGAGACGAGTTCAGGCGCGGTCGCCCCGCACCCGTTCTTGTCGCGGGCGACGAACGAACAGATTCGTAAATGGCTAGACGACGGAACACTTGGCTCGAGCGAAGGCGATGTCGATATCATCGGTCGTACGGCACAAGCGTTCGTCAAGAAAGAAACACCGGAAGCCGTCCCAGCGGAATGGGTCGAGAAGTATCCATCGATTTTCAGTGAAGATGAGAATGAAGAAGCGGTGACCTATTACGTCGATGCGAACGAGCGAATCCTGCTCGCCGCCGAGTCGCGTAACAACGGAAAGTTGTTCCATTCGATTCGCATGACTTCTTTTGAATCACGATAATCCGGCGAGGAGCAGACTGAGACGTCGGCTCCTTTGTCGTCTAAAAAGGAGAATATTATGAAACAGATCACCTTGGAGCAAGTCCAAACCGATTTGACGGCTTGGGAAGAAGGTGGGCGCGTCGATGAAGCGGCTCTCCTGTCCTACGCCCATTGGTCACGCGCGACCGGGCATCGTCAAGAATTGATTCGCACACTGACACTACTCACGACGAGACGGTTACAGCACCGTCAGTCGATCGACCCGCTGTTAACTCGTTGGGTGAAAGAGTTGGAGTCGCTCGGTGCTTTGCCGCCAGCCCTTCGTGTCAGTCAATTGTATGATCTTTTGCGGCGCCACAAGCAACAGCTGCATGTCGAGTGGCCGAAGCTGCGTGAGACGGATTACGCATCGATGAAAGTTCAAATATTGACCGAATATGAGTCGAAGACATCCGAGTTGCTCGAACATCTCGAGCAACTTCATGATGAGATTGACCGCGCCAAATCTGATTTACGGGACTCGGAGTTTAAAGAGCAACTCGAACGTCTGTTCATCGTCGTCATCGAAGCGATGCAAGAAGTGGCCGCGCTCGAAGACGACACGGCCTCGCTCTTGGCGTCGATGCAAGGGAATTATTTCAGCCGCGAGGCGTTTCACCGCTTCGGCGAACGAGTCGGTCACGTCAAGGAACGACTCGACGCGATCGTTGCGTTGTTACCAGAACAAACTGAAGCGACACGGTCGAGTGCGATTGAGTCGCTTGAGTCGATGATTGGCTTGTCTGACGTGAAGCAACGTGTCAAAGCATGGTATCGGTTCTTGTTGTTCCAGAAAGAGCGTGAGAAAGCGGGGTTCTCGTCCAAACACCAACCTTCACTCCATCTCGTGTTCACCGGCAATCCAGGGACCGGCAAGACGACGCTCGCGCGTCTCATGGCCGAGATTTATTTCGAGCTCGGTCTGCTCGCACGTCCCGATGTCGTCGAGGCGGACCGGTCGAGTCTCGTGGGTGCGTTCGTCGGTCAAACGGAAGAACAAGTCATGAACAAGGTGAAGGAAGCCGAGGGCGGTGTCTTATTCATCGACGAGGCGTATGCCTTGAAACGTCAAGATGCGAGTGGGAGTGACTATGGACAAGCAGCCATCGACACGCTCGTCGCCGCGATGACGAGCGGGGAGTATGCGGGAAAATTTGTCGTGATTCTCGCCGGTTACCCGGAAGAAATGCGTCATTTTCTGCTCGCGAACCCGGGACTTCGTTCCCGCTTCCCAGAATCCAACCATTACGAGCTCCCGAATTACAGTGATGACGAACTCGTCGCCATCGGTGAAAAAGTGGCGGCGGAGAACAACTACGTCCTGACGGTCGAAGCGAAGCGCGCCTTGATTGCGCGAATCGACCGGGAACGGGTCGACGCGACGTTCGGCAACGCGCGGACGGTGCACAACATTCTACTCGACGCCATGTTCAAGAAAGGGTCGCGATTTGGTGCCGACGCCCCACTCGACGAGATGGCGCTCCTGACAGAAGTCGATTTTGATATGGATGCGACCGAGGATACGTCCGGTCCGACACTCGACGATTTGGTCGGGATGGATGAGGCGAAACGTCAACTGCGCGAGATCGAGGCACTCGTCACGATTCAGAAGCGTCGGCGTGAACTCGGGTTGAAGACGGCACCCGTCCAGCTCCATGCCGCCCTCGTCGGGAACAGCGGGACCGGAAAAACGACGTTCGCCCACCTGTACGCCCAGCTCTTGAAGAAGACGGGCTATTTGAAACGAGGACATTTGAAAGTCGTCAGCCGGGCCGATCTCGTCAGCGGCTATGTCGGGCAAACGGCACAAAAAACGAAAGCCGCGATTCGAGATGCGCTCGGTGGCGTGTTGTTGATCGATGAGGCATACAGCCTGAATGGAGGGCCGAACGACTACGGGCGCGAAGCGATTGATACGCTCGTCGACGAGATGCCAAAGCATGGAGACAACCTCGTCGTCGTGATGGCGGGCTATGAGGCACCAATGCGTCGCCTGATCGACTCAAACCCAGGGCTCAACAGCCGGATCAAACGGACGATTCACTTCGAGGACTACTCGCTTGAACAGCTCGTCGATATCGCCAAGAAGTATGCCGCAAAATTCGGCTATAAGTGTGATGAAGATGTCAGTCAGGCACTCCTTGACCGTCTAAAAGAAATCGATCGACCGAATGCACGGACGGCCCTATCGTTGATCGATGAAGCGATCGCGAGACAATCGTATCGTTTGATCGAAGCATCGTCACAAGACAGTGAATTGAATCGGATTTTAGTAGTAGATATTAATACCAAGTTATAATATAATCAAATTGAAAGTGAGGACGATTCAATGCATACGATTCAGATTCCGGTCCGCTATCAGGAGACCGACATGATGGGCATCGTCTATCATGCAAACTATTTAGTATATCTTGAAATGGCACGCACCGAATTGTTGCGCCAGCTCGGGGTCGAATATAAAGACATGGAGGAAGCGGGATTTGTTTCCCCAGTGACGAACGTCTCGGTCGATTATAAGAAGAGTGTGACGTACGGAGACACAGTCCACGTACGAGTTTGGGTCGATAGTTATTCGAAGGTCCGGACGGTCTATGGCTATGAGTTGACTGATCAAAACGGTCATCTCGTCGGTTCGGCAAAGACGACACATGTCGTCGTCAAACGAGGTGACTTCAAACCGATTCGACTCGACCGTGAGTTTCCTGAGTGGCATGACATGTATATGCGCGTCATGAGTCCCGTCTTATAACAGTGGTTCTTTTGTACCGTCAGTATGGTATCATATCTTGACGGTATTTTTTGTACAATGAAAGGGGAAGATCGCATGCGAAAACCATCTATGCTGATGGTGTGCTGCGCCTTGACGCTCACATTAGTGGGCTGTACCACAAGCGACCAAAGCAAAACGGAAGAAACCGAGAACAAACCGGCCGAAACCGAACAACAAACAGAAACTCCGGCCGAAACGCCGACGGATAAAGAAGACGAGCAAGCAGAACAACCGACTCCGGAAACGGAGGAACCGACAGCGGAAGAGCCTTCCGAGGATCAGCCTGAAGAAGAAGTGCCGGTTGCCGAGGCCCCTCCTGTAGAGGAGCCGACTGAAGCGCCGAGCGAACCGCTTGAACAGAATGGGACGGCGAATTTGAAGCTCGATACACTCATCCTTGTCAATAAGCAAATCGCCTTGCCAGCGGGCTATAAACCAGCCGATCTCGTGACGGCGAATATCGATTTCGTCGAATCGGCGACCGGGGAGCGGAAGATGCTTCGTAAAGAAGCGGCACAGGCCATCGAGAAGCTCATGACGGGCGCGAAAGCGGCCGACATTGAGTTGAAAGGGACGAGTGCGTTCCGTTCCTACGATTATCAAGTGCAACTGTTCAATAACTATGTCGCCCGGGACGGGAAAGAACAGGCGATGAAATATTCGGCACCACCAGGACACTCGGAACATCAGACCGGGCTCGCCATCGATGTTTCGAGCGCCTCGGTCGGCTATCAATTGACACAAAGTCTAGATCAGACGAAAGAGGGCAAGTGGTTGGCCGACAATGCCCACACGTACGGATTCATCGTCCGTTATCAACGTGCATATGAGGCCGAAACCGGTTATATGTACGAACCGTGGCACTTACGCTATATCGGGGTAGAGCATGCGACGGACGTCCACAAGGCGAACGTCCCGCTTGAGCACTATCTCGAGCAATTAATGGATTAAGGGGAATTGCGATGCCTTACATGACAGAAATCATCATCATTTTAATTAGCTATTTACTCGGTGCGATTCCGTTTGCTCTTATCGTCGGAAAACTCGGCTATAAGGTCGACGTCCGGGAGCATGGGAGTGGGAATTTGGGCACGACGAACACGTTCCGTGTGCTCGGCAAAAAAGCCGGCACGCTCGTTCTGCTCGGGGATATGGGTAAAGGGTTGGTCGCAGCGCTATTACCGCTCCTCTTCGGGAACGAGATGAGCTTGCTCCTCGCCGGGATCCCGGCCATCATCGGTCATTCGTATCCGGTGTTTGCCAAGTTCAAAGGCGGAAAATCGGTGGCGACGAGTGCGGGCGTTCTGCTCGCGGCGTTCCCATGGTTTTTCGTCGTCGTCGTCGGGACGTTCCTCGTGACGCTGTTCGTCTCGAAGATGGTATCGCTATCTTCGATGGCTGCCGCAGCCGTGGGGATCGTGACCGTCGTCACGTATGGTGTCATCGCGAAAGATTGGCTACCGCTCATCGTCATCGTTCCGCTCGCCTTGTTCATCATCATCAAACACCGCACGAACTGGCAGCGGATTTGCTCCGGCACTGAACCGAAAGTACCACTGTTCCAAAAACGAAAATGAATGTTTCGATGACCGGCAAGCTCTCGGAGGACACGGAGAGAAGGTCGGTCATTTTCATAAGATGCGCTCGGGATCGAAAGCAAGATGTCAACGTTCGACTGTCTTTTTTGTGGATTTCTGTTGATTTTCGTCGAAATGAGCGAAAAATCTGTTGGATTTGCCCGTTCTTTACTTTCTGTTTACGTTAAATTTACATCCGTTCGCTACACTGAGAAAGGAAGCGATATTTGCGGAGGAGGCAGGGAAGTGTCTTTAATTGGAGAAGAACGTAAGCAAAAGATTGTGGAATGGATTGAACGAGAAGGCAAAGTGAAGACGAGTGAATTGATTGAACGGTTGAACGTCTCTGGGGAGTCGATCCGCCGCTACTTAGAAGAACTTGAAAAAGAACATCTCATCAAACGGGTGTATGGCGGGGCGGTGCTGCATCAAAGCGTATCGTTCCAACCGATGATGATTTCAAACATGGACGGGATTCGTCGCATCGCCTATACGGCGTTTCAGCTCGTCGAGGATGATACCCTCCTTTACATCGGTCATGGGGTCGCCCCGGAACAAGTCGCCGCGAGACTTCGCGGACGAAATTTGACGGTCGTCACACCGTCACTCATGGCGGCAAAGGCGCTCTTCGAGCAACGGGCCAAAGGCGTCTTCACGGGGGACATCCAACTGCTCGGCGGCACGATTGATCCGAAGCATCTCGTCACCGTCGGCGAACACGTCTTGCAGCAGTTAAAGACGTACATGTTTGACATGGCGATTTTCTCTGTCGAGGGGGTCGATCCCTCGCTCGGTTTGACGTGTGATACTCACTGTCTCTCGACCGTGACGCAAGCGGTACTCGACCAAAGTAGACAATGTTTTCTACTGGCCGACCATACCCAGTTCAACCAACAAAAGCGGTATCGGGTCTCCGATTTTTCCAAGGTGACGACAATCATCTCGGATTTCCCGGAGCCCGCAGATTGGAAACGTGCGTTAGCGGAGCACGAGGTCGAATGGCGCTTCGCACCTTAATAAGGAGGCAGAAGACATGATTGAAGTGATCGTGACCACATTGAAAGAAGCGAAACAGGCAGAGCGTTACGGGGCGGACCGTCTCGAATTGATTGCGGATATGCGAGCTGGCGGGACGACACCAAGTTTCGGGACGATTCGAAACGTGCTCGAACAAGCGACGATTCCGGTCCACGTCATGATTCGTCCGCATGCAGACTCATTCGTCTATGATGAAGCGGACGCGGAGACGATTTTGGCAGACGTCGGTCTGTGTCGTGAGCTCGGAGCCGATGGCATCGTGTTCGGTGCTTTGACGAATGACGGGCGCATCGATGAGGTACTGCTCGGGGAAGTGATTAAACATAAGGGCGAGATGGCATTGACGTTCCATCGGGCCATTGATGACGCGGTCGACTTGATGGACGCCATCACCGTGTTGAATGATTTCCCTGAAGTGGACCATGTGCTGACGTCTGGCGGTCAAGCGACGGCATTAGAGGGCTTAGAGCGGTTGAGCGCGATGCACGACGTCGCGGAAATGAACATCCTTCCAGGCGCTGGGATCACGGCGGACAACGTGTCCCAACTCGTCGACCGATTTGGCATTGACTTTGTCCATGTCGGTAGTGGTGTAAGGACCGATGGACAGCTAGATGAGCAGAAGTTCAACGCCATCAAGGAAATGATGACACGCTAAAAACAGTCGGATGACTGTTTTTTTGCTATAATGAAAAAAACGATACAGTAGGTGAAGTCATGCAATCATCAGTATATAAACAATTTGCCCTTCGGATGTTGTCCGGGAACTGGGGCATCTCGCTCCTTGCGGTCGTGGCAACGATGCTCGTTCAAGCGGTCATCACGACGCAGCTCGATTTAGAATCGACCGACCCGAGCATCCTGTTCGTCTCGATCGGTTTGCTATACACCGCGACCGTCTTGCTCGCTCCGCTAGAACTTGGCCGCAACTGGGTATTCCTCGACATCGCGAAAGCCGAGAAACCGTCGTTCGGTCTGCTGTTCGAAGCGTTCGGTTCGCTCAAAGATTACATGCGTGCCGTCACGTATTATGCCGTCTTTTATCTCGGCTTGAACGTGCTCATGCTGTTCTTGATCGTGCCGGGAATCTGGTTCTATTTGACGTATCGGATCGTCCCGTTCGTCCTACGGGACCACCCGGAACTATCCGCTTTCGGCGCGATGTGTGAAAGCCGCCGTCTCATGTTTGGACACAAGCGCACGATGCTTCGTCTATATGCGAGTTTCATCGGTTGGTATGTGCTCGTCTTATTCACCGGCGGATTGGCCTATATCTTCGTGCAACCTTATATCAACACGGCGCTCGCCGGACTGTACGTCGAAATCAAGGCAGAAACAGAAGCAAACGAACAACCGGTCGGCTGAATGAGCCGACCGGTTGTTTTTATGTCCAGTGCCGATCCGACTTTTGTGGGTCGGGAGCGTCACGGAACTCGTCTTTCTCTTCTTTTGAGGCATGTTCATGCCATTTTTTCGCTTGTTCCGTGGCGATCGGAATCGCCTTTTGATCGGAGTAGCCTTGGGCGAGCAAGGCGTTGGCGATATCAATGGCTTTCTTTTTGACGAGCGGGTCGAAGTTTTTCAGTGATTCCGGATAATCTTTCATATTCCATGGCATCTTACATCGCTCCCTTCTGTACTACTAATTCCACGAGCGAGCCGATTCAAACGTCCTGGTGCATGTAGTATTCGATGAGCGCCTGCGTCCCGTTCTCGCCGTAGCCGTTCTCTTCGAGGATCGAGTACAGTTTATGCGCCAACTCGAGGCTAGGCAGTTTGATATTCAACTGGTCTGCGCTCTCGAGGGCAAGTTTCATATCTTTGATGAAATGTTTGATGAAGAAACCAGGAGCGTAGTCCTCGATGATCATCCGCGGGACAAGGTTCTCGAGCGTCCAGCTGCCGGCTGCGCCGCCTCGGATCGTCTGGCGCAGTTGATCGGGATTGAGCCCGGCTTGTTTCGCAAAGGCGAGCATCTCGGCGTTGCCCATCATGATGCCGGCGATTGCGATTTGATTGGCGAGCTTTCCATATTGGCCACTCCCGGCATAGCCCATCCGTTTGATCGATTGGCCCATCGCCTCGAACAGCGGTCGTGCCTTCGTGAAGGCGTATTCGCCGCCACCGACGAGAATCGACAACGTCCCGTTCTTCGCACCGACATCGCCACCCGAGACCGGTGCGTCGAGCGGGAGTAAGCTGCGATCGATTGCCGCCTCAGCGATACGTTCGGCAAGCGTCGGCGAAGACGTCGTCATATCGATGACGAGCGTTCCCGGCTCGGCCGACTGCAAAATCATACCGTCCCCGAAATAAAGGCTCTCGACGTCAGACGGGTAACCGACGATGGTGATGACGGCATCGGCGTTTTGACAGACGGCTTCGACCGAATCACACCAGCGGACACCTTCCGCCAATAAATCAGCCGCCTTCTCTTTCGTCCGCGTATACGCTTGGACTTCGAATCCCGCCTTCATTAAGTTTCTGACCATCGATTGACCCATCACACCGAGTCCGATAAATCCGATTGTCTTCATAATTGATTGCCTCCTAAAAGTTGTTGTTTCACGAGTCGTTCATAGAGTTTGTTGTCCCGAAGCAACTCTTGGTGCGTCCCGAGCCCGCTGATCCCGCCGTCCTCGAGCACGACGATTTGGTCGGCATGTTGGACGGTCGAAAGGCGGTGGGCGATGACGAGCGTCGTCCGGCCTTTCATGAGCCGGTCGAGCGCTTCTTGGACGACACGCTCAGATTCCGAATCGAGACTTGATGTCGCCTCGTCGAGCAATAAGATTTGCGGGTCGCGTAACAGCGCCCGGGCAATGGCGAGTCGTTGTCGTTGACCACCCGACAAGCGGACGCCGCGCTCACCGATCTCTGTATCGAGCCCGTCCGGCATCGACTCGATGAACGACCAGGCGTTGGCCATGTCGCAGGCTCGTCGAATCTCGTCCTCGGTCGCTGTCCGGGTCAAGCCGTACAAGATATTTTGCCGCACCGTCCCGGATAGGACGGGCGAATCTTGGGCGACGTAGCCGATGACTTGCCGCCATTCGTTGCGGCCGTAGGTTGAGATATCCCGGTCCCCGTAATGGATGTGACCGCTCGACGGAAGGTAGAACTGCTCGACGAGGGCGAACAGTGTCGTCTTGCCGGCACCGCTGCGTCCGACGATGGCTGTCGTGGCACCGAACGGGACAATGAGGGACACGTCGTCAATCACAGGTTGGTCGCCATAACGGAACGTCAGGCCCTCGAACGAGAGCGACGACTGTCGAATCGTCGACGGCTCAGCCGTGTATGGTTCCGGCTCGACGGCGAGCAGTTCCGAGATTCTTTCGGTCGCCCCGCGTGCTTTTTGAAGCCGGGTGATAAACTCCGTCATCGTGATGAGCGGCGTGATGATTTGGAACAAGTACAGCATGAACGCGAGCAACGAGCCGGTCGACAGGGCACCGGTCGAGACGCGATAAGCCCCGAAGCCGAGAATAGCGATCAGCATCGCCGTCAACGTGACGTTCAAGAGCGGAATCAAGATCGCTTGAATCCGTCCCTCGCGCACACCGAGGCCGAAGAGACGCTCGATGCGTCGTTTTCCTTCTGCGACCTCGACGGATTCGGTCGCCTGTGATTTCACGAGCCGAATCTCCCCGAGCAGTTCGGCGAAAAACCCGGACAAGTCACCGAGCTCATGTTGGGTCGCCTTGGCGATTTTCCGAAGTTTACGCCCGAGCGGGATGACAATCAAGAGTGTCGTCGGCACCGAGAACAAGATGACGAGCGTCATCTGCCAATCGAGTGTGAACAAGATGCCGACGGCGCCGATGACCGAGACGAACGACGTTAAGAGTCGAACGCTCTGTTCGGACAAGAGCTGCTGCAACGTCGTCGTGTCATTGTTGAGCCGCGAGACGAGATCCCCCGATTTGACGCCGTCATAGAACGGAATCGGAAGCGCGACGAGATGCTCCCATAACGTCGTCCGCAGGTTGGCGACGACGCGTTGTCCGACGATATGTAACCAATAGATCGAAATCGCGCTCGAGACGACTTGAATCAGAAACGCGACGACGAAGATGGCGACGAGACGGGCGTCAAGCGCGGCCTCGCTCCAATTGTCGACGACGCGTTGCAAGATGAGCGGGATGGCGAGTGACGCCATCGCTTGGAGCAACGAAATCAATACAGCGCCGATGAACAGACCTTTCGGTGGTCGAGCGACGCGGAACAAGCGCAGAAAGGCTTGCCATGTGGATGTGGACTCCATGATACGTCCCCCTTTCCTTTTAACTTTCGCTGTTTCGAAAACAAGTGTCAAGACGTCGAATCGTACACCGGAATAATGCTAGAATGGAATCAGAGGTGAAGTCGCATGAAATGGATACATACGGCCGATTGGCATTTAGGTAAAATCGTCCACGGTCGCCACATGACAGAAGAACAACAATATATATTATTTGAATCATTTTTACACATCGTCGACGAGGAGAAGCCTGATGCCATCGTCGTCGCCGGTGATTTATACGACCGGGCCGTGCCGCCCGTCGAGGCCGTCGATCTGCTCGATGAGATGTGGCGTGCGCTCGTCCTTGAGCGGGGCATCCCCGTGCTCGCCATCGCCGGCAATCACGATTCGGCCGAGCGGCTCCAATACAGCTCCAAATTGTTGACGAAAGTCGGTCTCCATATCGTCGGGAAATATGACCCGGGAACAGAGCCGATTGTCGTGAACGACATCCCGTTTTATTTGATGCCGTTCCTCGAGCCGGCGCGCATCCGTTACGCGTTCGGCGACGAGTCGATTCGGACTCACCATGACGCGCTCGCCGCAGTTGTCGATTCTTACGGGACGATCGACCCACGAGCGGTCGCCGTCGGCCACAGTTTCGTCGCCGGCGGACTCGAGACCGACTCCGAACGGCAACTGTCCGTCGGGACGGCCGGGCAAGTCGCCAAAGGACTATACGCGCCGTTCGGCTATACGGCGCTCGGACACCTGCATAACCGTGACGCCATTCGCGACGACCGGATCGCGTACAGTGGGTCGCTCATGAAATATTCGTTCTCCGAGGCGACGCATGTGAAATCGGTCGACATCATCGAATGGGACGGGACGTGGACACGTCGACGTCGTCCACTCCAGGCGCGCCGTGACTTGCGCATCTTGACCGGGACGCTGAACGAGCTGCTCGACCCGTCGTTTTATCAAGACGAGGCCGTCGACGACTATTTAAAAATCGTCTTGACCGATGAACGTGCGTTATTCGACCCGATGGCGAAGTTGCGGACCGTCTATCCGAACATCTTACACCTCGAACTTGAGTTGTTGCGTCGCCAAGACCAGACGTCCCGCTTCGAACGGGAGAAGCTCGAACGGCAATCGGTCGAGGATGTATATATGGACTTCTTTAAAGCCGTCCACGGCCGCGATGCCGATGCGACGGTGCAACGCTTCTTAGAAGGGGAGGAATCGATTTGAGACCGGAACAATTGACCATCAACGCCTTCGGTCCTTACGCCGAGACAGAACAAATCGATTTTACGCAGCTTGAAGGCCGTTCGATGTTCGTCATCAGCGGCCGGACCGGTGCCGGGAAGACGACGATTTTTGACGCGATGACGTTCGCGCTGTACGGACGGGCGAGTGGGACGCTCCGAAACGCGAGTGATTTTAGAAGCCAATATGCGGACCCGGAGCGAAAGACCGAGATCGACTTTTCGTTTACGATCCGTGACGAACGGTATCGGATCGTCCGCCAACCACAACAGCCACATCCGAAAAATAAGACGCCGATTCCGCACGAGGCGGTGCTCTACGAATGGAAAGACGCTTGGAAACCGATTGCGACGAAAGTGAACGACGTTGAACAGACGATTGAATCGTTGTTGCAACTGAGCTATGAGCAGTTCAGCCAAATCTTGTTGTTGCCGCAGAACCAGTTCCGTCAGCTCCTCGATTCCGATTCGACGAAGAAGCAACAAATTCTGCAATCGATTTTCAAGACGGAGGCGTACCGTTCCTTTCAGGAAGATTGGATTGAACGTTACGGCAAATACCGCAAACGAGTCGAATGGGCGGTCGAGACGACGCGTTTAAAACTGTTGGAACTCGAAGACGAGGCCGTCGAGGACATGTCGACCCGTAACTTGCCTGAAATCGTGACGTGGCTCGACGCCCGGGAGGAGCGGCTCTTGGCGGCGAGAGACTCGCTACAGGCACAGCGCCGGACTGGTGAGGAACGGCTCGAGGCGCTGCGTCGAGAAGTGAATCAGGCGACCGTGCTCGCCGAGTTGATGGAAGAGCGGGACGTGCGCGCGACCGCGCTCCAAGCATTCCGCGAAGCGACACAGGAGCGTGAAGAACGCCAAGCGCTCATCCAACGACTTGAACAAGTGGCGAGCGTCAGCCCGCTCTATCAACGTACCGAAACGGTGCGTCACGACATCGAACGGTTGACCCGTGAACGCGATGTATCCCGTCAACGAGACGAAGGCTACACGAGACAGCTGGAAGAGTTGAAGGCAGAAGCAGAAGCCATCACGACCATGCGCCAGGAGGCAGATCAAGCCACAAGTCGCGTCAATGCGATTGACGAGATGTTGCCCTACGTCGACGAATGGCACCGGGCCACGAGACGTCGGGATGACTTGAAACGCCAGTTGGAGCCGCTCAGCCTGTTCTCAGAAGAAGCGCGTCTCAAGGAGCTCCAAGCGACTGAAGGCGAACTTGCGGCTAAGCTGGAACACGCACCGGCCCCAGACCAACTCGTCGAGGCCGAACGGCTGTATAGTCAGCTCCAACATCAGGTTCGGCTCGAGGAGAAAGTGGCAGAGGTCACGGAACGACTCGGTGCCTGTGAACGCAACGGGAAGGAAGTCCAGCGACAATTCACTGCTCAGACGAAACAAGTCGACCAATTCGTCGAGGCCGAGCATGCGCTCATGGCCGACACGCTGCGCGAGCAACTCGAAGCGGGGGAACCTTGTCCGGTCTGCGGTTCATTGACCCACGGACACGTCGAGCGAACGGGGACGTCCATCGACCAAGCCGGTCATCGCTCAGCCATCGAGACACTGAAACGGATCGAGGCCGAGCTCCATGAAGCTCGGGCGGATTATCGGGCGCTCAAACGCCAACTCGATGAGCTGATCCGTGAACGTGATCTTGCTCGACTTGAATTGAAGCTCGATGGTGCGGCTGACGCTGCGATGCAACACCAAGACGCCCGCGTCCGGCAGTTGCGTCAAGAAGCCGAAGAACGACAACGGATAGAGCGTCTCTTGCGCGCGACCACGACCGAATTGAAGCAACTCGAGACGGCGAAGCGTGTGCAGGCAGATGAACGACAAAAGTTGTTCGAACAGCTCCAAACCGTCCAAGAGCAGCTTCAGTCGATGCGTCAACCGGATGGGACGACGTTAGAAATGTTGCAGACCGAGCGGAATCAGCTCGCGACGCGACTCACTCACATCGAACGAAACGTGGGGACGTATGAACGTCGGCTTGAAGAATTGAATCGATTGAAGTGGGGGGAAGCGGAGCGACTCCGTGTCCTTGGTGAACAACTCGAGTTCGAGCATGTTCGTCTTTCCGAAGCGACGGCTGAACTGGAGGCTGCTCTCGAGAAGATTGAGTTGACTGAAGTTGTGTTCAAGGAGTATCGCGCGCGCGTCGAGCAACTGCCCGAGCTGCGCGAACGCCAAGCGACCGAACTGGAGGAAGGTGTCCGGCTCGAACACGCCGTCAAGGCGCTGAACGATAAAATCGGGGACCGTCCGCGACCAGACCTTGAACGACTCCAGGAGAAGTTGCACGAGGAGAACCGTTCGTTCGAAGCGCTGTCCGAACAACTCGTGACGGCGGACGGGCAATTGAAACGTCATCGTCACATCGTAGCCGAATGGAACGCGCTTCGGGAGAAGACGGATGAAGATCAACGGAATCTGGAGACGGTCAAATTGATCGCCGACACCGGTCGAGGACTGAATCCGCAAAAGTTAACGTTCGAGACGTACGTGCAGACGGCATTCTTCGATCAAATTCTCCATGCGGCCAACGTCCATCTCGATCAAATGACGAGCGGACAGTTCCAATTGGAGCGGAAAATCGAGACGGCGAGAGGAAATGCCAAGTCCGGTCTCGAACTATTAGTCTTTGACGCCTATACGGGTCAGTCACGCCGCGTCCAAAACTTGTCGGGTGGGGAAGGGTTCAAAGCATCATTGTCGCTCGCCCTTGGACTCGCCGAAGTCGTCCAGCAACTGAGTGGCGGGGTCAGCCTTGAGACGATGCTCATCGATGAGGGGTTCGGGACACTCGACGCTGAATCGCTCGACCAAGCGATCGAGCTTCTCATGTCGCTCCAATCGAGCGGGCGGCTCGTCGGGGTCATCAGTCACGTTCAGGAATTAAAGGACCGGGTCGACGCCCGGATTGAAGTCAAAAAATCAAGGAGCGGGTCGACGATCCAGCTCATCGTGGAGTGAATCCGATGAAACATATCGAAACGAAAACAAGTTTAGTTGCCCACTTACAGGGTGCCGGCGTCAAGCCGGGGGACACCCTATTCGTCCACACGTCCTTATCAAAGCTCGGATGGGTATGTGGCGGGGCTCAGACCGTCATCGAAGCGCTCCAAGATACGGTCGGTCCGGACGGGCTGATCATGATGGCGACCCAGAGCAGTGATAATTCAGACCCGGCTGAATGGGAAGCCCCACCCGTCCCAGTCGAGTGGTGGCCAACGATCCGGGAGGAAATGCCGGCGTATGACCAGGAAAAGACACCGACTCGAGGCATGGGCCGTGTCCCGGAACTGTTCCGTACGTATCCGAACGTGTTTCGGAGCGATCATCCGATGTGGTCGGTCGCTGCGTGGGGGAATGGTGCCGAGGAGATCGTGGCAGGACATACACTTGAAGTCGGTTTTGGGCCGGGTTCGCCAATCGAACGCATGATCGAGCGTAATGCAAAAATCCTACATCTCGGTTCACCCCTCGATGCGACGACGTTATGGCATTATGCCGAGTATGGAATTGACGGACCGGTGAAGTCGTTTGGGTGCGCGCTTTATGAGGACGGGGCGCGGGTGTGGAAGACATTCGACCATACGGATGTCAACAGTGACCCGTTCGGTCCAATCGGTGAAAATATCGTTCGACGTGCCGATGTGACGACGTTTCACATTGCGGAGGCGACGTGTTACGTCATTCCGTCTGAGACATGGGAACCGGTACAACATGCGTTAATCGCTTTACGGAGTTGGCTCCGATGAGTCAACTGAAAGCAAGTGGACAATGGAGAGGGGCAGTGCGATGAATCGTTGGGTTAAATATATAGGGGTGGCGACCGGTGTGTTGCTTCTCATCGTGTTTCTCGCCGTCGTGGGCATCTCGGCCCACATCGGCGATCAGTTGACGTCGCCCGAACGTGAGACGTTGACGTATACGCCGAAGACGTTAGGTGTCAAATACGAGAATGTGACCATCGAAGCCGAGGATGGTCACGATTTGTACGGGTGGTGGATCCCGCACCCGACACCGCGCGCAACGATCGTGTTCGCACATGGTTATGGGAAGAACCGCGAGCAGTCCGATTTGCCGCTCAAAGAATTGATTCCGGAGTTTCATGAACAAGGATATCAGTTCCTGACGTTCGATTTTCGTGGGTCAGGCATCTCGGAAGGTGACCGTGTGACGGTCGGGGCGAAGGAACAAGCGGACCTCGCTTCCGCGATCGCCTATGCGAAAGAACGCTCGGACGGTCCAATCGTCTTATACGGGGTGTCGATGGGCGCGGCAACGGCGTTGTCTGCGGCTGATGAGACCGACGTGGCCGCTGTGATTGCCGATAGTCCGTTCAGTGACCTCCGGGGCTACCTCGAGACAAACTTGCCTGTATGGAGTGATTTACCGAACTTTCCGTTCACACCGGTCATCATGACGGTGACGCCGTGGTTCACGGGTCTCGATGCCGATGTGGTCAAGCCGATTGACGATATCGCTCAAATCGAGGCGCCGGTGTTGTTGATTCATAGTGAGGGCGATGATGCCATCCCTGTGAGCGAGAGTGAACAATTGGCCGAGGCCGGGGAGGAAGTCGAACTGTGGGTGACCGAGAATGATGGGCACGTGCAGTCGCATCGCTCGTTCCAAACCGAGTATCGTCAAAAAGTATTCGGATTTTTAGAGAAGGTATTATAAACGAGGGGCGCCATAAAGCGCTCCTTTTTTGTTATGATTAGTTATGAAAAGGAAAGAAAGAAGGTTTATTCATGGATGTCACAGCATTACTATCGTTTCTACTGCTCGGAACGCTCATAGGGATTTTGAGCGGGTTCTTCGGCATCGGGGGCGGAATCTTACTCACGCCGCTGCTACTCGTCTTCGGATACGAGGCGAGTGCGGCCATCGCGCTCAGTCTGATGCTCACGCTCGGATCGACCACGGCCGGTACGATCTCCCATCTTAAATTAAAGAACGTTAATCCGAAACATGCCCTCATGATTGGCGCCTTCGGTGTCGTCGGGACGTGGGTGGCGACGCCGCTCGTGTTCTACCTTGAGACGCTCGACGGTGCGAAGCCGGTCATCTCGCTCGCCTACATCGCGCTACTGACGTACTTTGCCGTCTCGTTCTTCCGGTCGAAGCAACATGAAGAAGGAAGTGTCGGCTCGGAGTCGGTCCCACGCCTCGGTTTTATCGGGTTGTTCGGCGGGTTCATCTCGTCACTCATGGGTGTCAGCGGCGGATTCGTATTGACACCGCTTCAAGTCAAACTGCTCAATACCGAGATGAAACGAGCCGTCGGGACGAGTATCGCCGCGGCGTTCCTTATCGTCGTCTCGGGCGTTATCAACTATGCCGTCGCCGGGGCCGATGCAAACTATTGGCATGGTCTCGCGCTCATCGCCGGGGCGATGATTGGGTCACCGATCGGGGCGAAGCAGTTGCAACGGTTCAGTTCGCAACTCGTCAAAAAGGCGCTCGGTGGCTTCTATGTCGCTGTCGCCATCAGCGTCGGACTCAACTTGCTCGGCTTCAACGACATCTCGCTCGGACTACTCGTCGTCCTCGCCCTCTCGTTCATTGTCGCGCTGTTTATCCGGCCGCGTTCGAAGTGATGATCGACCCTCGTCTACAGGACGAGGGTCTTTCTTATAGGGATAGTCGGAGCATGATATATCCTACATATGAACATCACCATCGGTATAACGTGTGCTGAAGCGCATCAAAAAACCCTGTCCGAGGACAGGGTGTTAACGTCTGGCGATATGGTCAATGTTCTCTTGAATCTCTCCGACTTTGCTCTTCGCTTCACGCAACCGTCGTTCGAACGCCTCGGTGTCGAGTTTTTCACGTTGCGGCTCGTCTTTCCCGCGACGCTGTCCTTTCGGGGAGCGATGGATATGGGTCGCTTTCATCAAGCGCTTTTTAAACGTTGAATCGCTCATCAGGACACCCCCTTCCATACTATATACGTTCCACCTCTTCTATCCGATGAAACGTTTGAACCTTCACGAGGCGAGGGTTCTGCGCATTTGCGGGTTCGTTGAGACTTTGTAGGCGATGCCCGCAGCTAACACTGCTTTAATCAAGTCAGCGAGGATGAACGGGATATTCACTTTGAGTGCATCGATGAACGTTAGTCCGAACACGGCTTGGAGACCGAGACTGCCGACTACATAGACGAAGCCGAGTCCGATTAGGATGTTATAAGCGACGAGAGCGGGGAACGTACGATGCCGTTCCGATAACCAACCGATCAAAAAGGCAGCGATCGGGAAGGCGATCAAATAACCGACCGTCGGACCGACGAACGGGGCGAGCCCGCCCGAACCACTTAAGACGGGTAGACCGATCAAGCCGAGCAATAAGTAGACGACGACGGCAAGACCGCCTTTTTTGGCGCCGAGCACGGAAGCGACCGTCATGATGCCGAGCATTTGAAGGGTAATCGGAACGGGGCCGATCGGGATGGCAATGGAGCCGATGCTCGCAAGCAAGGCGGCACCGATGGCAACTTGTGTCAAATCATGAATTTTCAATATGTAAACCCCTTTTCTGTTAACGTTGACTAAAGTTAGGTTAACATCATTTTTTTCGTCTGACAAGTAGAAAAATGAGGACCTGGTCGCAAATTGACCAGGTCCTCATCGTTTACGCATGTGTCGGTAGGGTCTCTTTCGCTTCTGTCAGTTGAATCCGAACTGAGTCAAAGCCCGTCCCGCCGTAACTGTTGCGGCGTTTGACGGCCGTCACCGGCGAGAGTGCCTCGTACACATCCGCTTCAATCAATTCAGAGTGGGCTTGGTACGTCTCGATCGGTAATTCTGATAAATACAGACGCTGGTCGATACAATACCGGACGAGCGTGCCCGTCACTTCATGGGCCTCACGGAACGGCATCCCTTTTGCCGTCAAATAATCGGCGAGTTCGGTCGCGTTCGAGAAATCGCGCTCGGTCGCTTGCTTCATCGTCTCCGTGTGGAACGTCATGTCTTGAATCATACCGGCCATGATGCTGAGACTGCCCTGAACCGTCTTGACGGTGTCGAACATGCCTTCCTTATCTTCTTGCAGGTCCTTGTTATAGGCGAGTGGGAGTCCCTTCATAATCGTCAAAAGTCCCATCAGATTGCCGACGACGCGACCTGACTTTCCGCGGACGAGTTCGGCCATGTCCGGGTTCTTCTTCTGAGGCATCATGCTCGATCCCGTAGAGAACACGTCAGAGATCGTGATGAACCGATACTCTTCGCTGCTCCAAAGGATCAACTCCTCGCAGAACCGTGACAAGTGCATCATGAGCAGCGACGCATTCGACAAGAACTCTAAGATGAAGTCACGGTCGCTGACGGCGTCCAGACTGTTCGGATAGACTTGGGCGAAACCGAGCAACTCGGCCGAGCGATGACGATCGATCGGGAATGTCGTCCCAGCCAGGGCACCCGCTCCGAGCGGGCTCATGTCAATCCGTTTCAAGCTGTCACTGAAACGCTCTTTGTCGCGCTCGAGCATCCAGAAGTAAGCGAGCAAGTGATGGGCGAGTGAGACCGGCTGGGCCCGTTGCAAGTGTGTATAACCCGGCATGATTGACTCGACGTTTTGAGCGGCGTGGTCATAGAGTGCCGTCTGCACGGCTTCAATCCCGTCAATCGTCTCGAGGACACGGCGTTTCAAATACAGGTGCATATCCGTCGCGACTTGGTCGTTCCGGCTCCGCGCCGTGTGCATCTTTCCAGCGACCGGGCCGATTTCTTCATGCAAGAGGGCCTCGAGGTTCATATGGATGTCTTCATGGAAGACGTTGAACGTCAATTCGTCCGCTTGTGCCTTCTTGGCTAGCGTCTTCAACCCCGCGACTATTTGCGCGACTTCGTCCGCCGTCAAAATGTGCTGCTCCCCAAGCATCGTCACGTGGGCGATGCTCCCTTCAATATCTTCTAACACGAGCTGGGCGTCGAAATGAATCGAGGCCCCGAACTCGTCGACCCATTCACTGGCCGTCTGTTCGAACCGGCCGCCCCATAGTTTACTCATGCACCATCGTTCCTTTCTCTGCGAGCACTTCCGCTTGCACTTTCGTCGGCAGTCCCCATAACTTGATGAAACCGACGGCAGCTTGTTGGTCGAACGTGTCGGCCGACGTGTACGTCGCGAGATGTTCGTCATAGAGCGAGATCGGAGACTTCCGTCCGTCGACGATGGCTTGCCCCTTGAACAGTTTCATCCGGACCGTACCGGTCACGGTTTGTTGCGTCTCATCGATGAAGGCGAGGAGCGCTTTCGTCAGTGGCGAGTACCAGAGACCGTTGTAGATTGTCTCCGTCAATTTCTGTTCGACGATCGGTTTGAAGTGGGCGACTTCCCGGACGAGCGTGAGCGCCTCGAGCGCTTGGTGTGCCGTGATGAGCGTCATCGCACCCGGTGCTTCGTACACTTCCCGTGATTTGATCCCGACGACCCGGTTTTCGATATGGTCGATTTTTCCGATGCCGTGTGCCCCGGCGACGATATTCAACTGTTCGAGAATGGCTGTGAACGTCGCTGCTTGTCCATTGATGGCGACTGGTACGCCGGCTTTGAACTCGATTTCGACATACGTCGGTTCGTTCGGAGTGTCTTCGAGCTGTGCCGTCAATTCATAAGCGCTCGCCGGTGGAGCGGCCCATGGATCCTCAAGGATGCCGCATTCGACGGCCCGGCCCCAAATGTTTTGGTCGATCGAGAACGGCTCTTCTTGGACGATCGGAATCGGGATACCGTGCTCGGCCGCATAGGCGATTTCTTCTTCCCGTGACCATTTCCACTCCCGGACCGGCGCGATGATTTCAAGCGACGGGTCGAGAGCATGAATCGACACCTCGAACCGGACTTGGTCATTCCCTTTCCCCGTGCACCCGTGAGCGACGGCGATGGCGCCTTCGGCTTGCGCGACCTCGACTAGCTTCTTCGAGATGAGCGGCCGCGATAGGGCAGAGACGAGTGGATAGACGCCTTCATACATTGTATGTGCCTGCATCGAGTAACGGGCGAAATCGTTGACGAATTCATCGACCGCATCGATGACGACCGATTTGACGGCTCCGACTTTGAGTGCCTTCTGTTGAATGCGCTCCAGGTCTTTCCCTTCTCCCACGTTCAAACAGCAGGCGATGACGTCATATCCCTGTTCATCCAACCATTTGATTGCGACCGATGTGTCAAGTCCACCTGAATAAGCTAATACGAGTTTTTGTTTCATTTCCTTACACTCCTTATACATAATTATTCATCTTTATTTATAAATATACGACTTAGTCTAACGGATGATTTCATGTAAAGCAACCTTTTTTGGCAAAAAAAAGGAATCACTTGTGAAAGTGATCCTTCATTGAACGAGTTCGAGTTCTGGCATCCATTGCGACATATGTTCGCTCGTGGCATCGAACAACTCGGGTTTTGCCGTCTTTAACGGCACGACCTCGAACGGTCCGTCAGCACTAGAGCGCCGGGTGAACGTCGGATAGAACATCGGATTGGCGAGTTCGAACGTCGTCTCATCCGCCTCGACGGTCTTGACGACATCGATGCCGACGATGCCACCCGTATTACGATCGTCTCCTTGTTGGCCGGACAGGAAGTTGCCGAGCGAGTAGGCGACGAACGTTCGGTTGCCTTCAGCGCCGTCCACCCAAGCGACCGGTTGGAGCACGTGGGGATGATGGCCGATGATGAGATCGACCCCGAGGTCAGACAGCTCTTGGACGAGTGTCTGTTGTGCCTCGTTCGGGAGTATCTCATATTCATTCCCGAAATGGAGCGAGACGACGGTGAGGTCGGCTGCTTGTTCGGCCGCTTCAATCTCAGGCTTCATTGCCTCGAGATCGATGTAGTTGACATGGTACGGTTGTTTCGGAACGACCCCGTTCGTGCCGTACGTGTAGGCGAGAAACGCGAACGAGATATCATTCTCGGTCAGCGTCCGAAGCTCGGACTTGTTCGCCTCCGATAAGAATGAACCAGTGTACGGCATGCCGATCTCGTTCCAGTGGGCGATCGAATTCTCGATGGCCGTGACACCTCGATCGAGCGTATGGTTATTCGCCGTCGTCACCAAGTCGATGCCAGCGTCTTGGAGCGCATCACCGACCTCATACGGACTGTTGAAAGCCGGGTAGCTCGATAAGCCGATCTCACTGCCACCGATCATGCTCTCTTGGTTGGCGATGGCAATATCGGCCTCGGTCAAAATCGGGGCGATTGGTTCGAAGGTGGCAGTGAAGTCATAGACGTCCCCGCTCTTGGCGGCATTATATACGCTGTCGTGCAACAAGATATCGCCAATCGCATAGACGGACGTCGTCGTCACGACTGATTCTGGCTCTTCAGGAACAGGTGCCGGGGTCTCTGTTTGCTGGGTAGACGTCTCGACGTCAGCGGTCGCACAGCCGAACAGAAAGAGGAGGGGCAAGATCAATATGACTTGTTTATACGGGATTACTCGTTTCAAGGGACGAGTCACTTCCTTTCTTATGATACAAATTGATCTATATGTACCATTCGCAATTGACTGTCAATTTCCTTGTTAGGCGACAAGAAAAAGTGCCAGGCTATAGTAGCATGGCATTTCGATCGTTAAATCCGTTCTGTCTTCAAGATGTGTTCCATTTCCTCGAACTCGTTCGTGATCGTCGAGCTCGGTGGTGGTGTCATCAGACTGACGACATAAATGGCGAGGCTCGACAAGAAGAACGCTGGAATCATCTCATAGAGCTCACCGACGGTCCCGAACCAATCGGCGGCAAAGTTTTTCCAGACGATGACGATGATGGCCCCGACGAGCATACCGGCGAGCGCCCCTTGTCGCGTCGTCCGTTTCCAGAACAGGCTGAACAGGATGAGTGGCCCGAACGACGAGCCGAAGCCGGCCCAGGCGTAACCGACCAAGTTCAAGATCGTATCATCCGCCCCGAACGCGAGCCAAATCGAGATGAGCGACACGAGGATGACCGTGATCCGGCCGACCATGACGAGCTCACGGTCGCCGGCGTCTCTTCGGAAGAACTTCTGATAGAAGTCGGTCGTCGCAGCACTCGACGAGACGAGGAGCTGTGACGAGATCGTCGACATGATGGCAGCGAGCAACGCCGCAAGCAAGACGCCGGTGATGAGATCGACGAATAATAAATCAGATAAATTAATAAAAATGTTTTCTGGGTTATCGATCTCAAGTCCACGCTGCGTATAATAGGCGAGTCCGAACAGCCCGGTCGCCATCGCGCCGACGACGGTGAACAGCATCCATGAGATGCCGATCCGTCGGGCCTTCTTGATGTCCTGTAACTTCTCGATGGCCATAAAACGGACGATGATGTGCGGTTGCCCGAAGTAACCGACCCCCCAAGCGAATAGCGAGACGATGCCGATGAGCGACTGACCGGTCAGCGGATCAAGCAGCGCCTCATCGATGTCACCGATCGTCTGGAAGGCGGCGCTCACGCCGTCGGTCGCCGTGATGGCGATGGCCGGGACGAGGATGAGGGCGAACAACATGATCAACCCTTGAACGAAATCCGTCCAACTGACCGCCAAAAATCCTCCGATGAACGTATAGATGATAATGATAGAAGCCAAAATCAAGACGCCCGTCCCGAACTCAATTCCGAAGACGGCATTGAATAACCGGCCGCCGGCCACGAATCCGCTCGTGGCATAGAGGGTGAAAAAGATGAGTGTCACAGCCGCCGAGAACGTCCGCAACGTGCCGCGTGAATCTTTAAAACGTTTCTCGAAAAAATCTGGAATCGTGATGGCATCCTCGGACAAATATGAGTACGTCCGCAAGCGAGGTGCGACGAGCAACCAGTTCAAGTACGCGCCGATCGTCAACCCGATGACGATCCATCCGCTCGAGAGCCCGGTCGCGAACATCGCACCCGGTAGTCCCATCAACAGCCAACCACTCATGTCGGAAGCGCCTGCCGACAAGGCGGCGACGGCGGGACCGAGTCCGCGCCCTCCGAGCATATAGTCGCCGATGCTCTCCGTCCGCCGATAGGCGATGACGCCGAGTAGTACCATGAGCGCCATGTAAACGGTGATGGATATTAAAATCCCGTTCATAAGACATCCCCTCAATCATAATGAAAACGCTTTCGATGTTTATGGTATGCACCATATCAAAATTTTGTCACAAAACTGAATCAAGTGTACGATTTTATTGAAGGATTGACCAAATAATCAAATTATTTAGCG
Organism: Exiguobacterium sp. s40; assembly: GCF_018617905.1. Taxonomy (NCBI): domain Bacteria; kingdom Bacillati; phylum Bacillota; class Bacilli; order Caryophanales; genus Exiguobacterium; species Exiguobacterium sp. s40. The sequence continues at coordinate 104,286 of NZ_JACSLC010000005.1, forward strand.
AAGCAAGAGGTCAGGTGGTCATTGACGAGTCCCGTCGCCTGCAGATGGGCATAGACGGTCGTCGGTCCTAAAAATTTGAACCCGCGCCGTTTCAAATCCTTGCTGATCTGATGAGACAGTTCGGTCGTGGCGGGGATGGCGTCATTGGCCGCCCATTGGTTATTGATCACCGTATTGTCGACGAACGACCAGATGTAGGCATCGAACGTGCCGAACTCTAGTTGAATCTCGATGAAGCGCTTGGCATTATTGATTGACGCCTCGATTTTCCGGCGGTTCCGGACGATACCGGGATTGACCAGCAACCGTTCAACATCCGTCTCGTCGAACGCAGCAACGGTCTCGACGTCGAAGTTGGCGTAGGCTTCCCGGTAATGGTCGCGCTTTCGTAAAATGGTGATCCAACTGAGTCCCGCCTGGGCGCTCTCAAGGGTCAAACATTCAAAGTGCTTCTGATCGTCGTGGACGGGTTTGCCCCATTCCTCGTCATGATAACGGACGTACGTGGGGTCTGTGCCGCACCAAGGGCAACGTATCGGTTCGGTCATTATTGTTTCCTCGCTTTCGTTCAAGTACTTCATTTTAGCACGTCGGGATGGTTTTTGAAGTGAGGTGACGGGTATAATAGGGGATATTGGAGGTTGAACGATATGAGAGAGTGGATGATCCAGGTCATTGAACAGTTCGGTTATTTCGGTATCGCGTTCATGATCTTTATTGAAAATGTGTTCCCCCCGATTCCATCAGAGGTCGTGCTCTTGTTCGGTGGATTCTTTGCCGTGAAGACTGATTTGAACGTCCCGCTCGTCATTTTCGCTGCGACAGCCGGTGCCATTTTAGGAGCCATTTTGTTATACGGCATCGGTCTCTATCTTGATGTCGAACAGATTGAGAAGTGGACGAAGAAATACGGGAAATGGATTCGACTCGATATCGCGGACGTTCGACGGGCGGATGCTTGGTTCGACAAATATGGGGGCTGGATGGTGTTCTTTGGACGATTGATGCCCGTCGTCCGAAGCTTGATCTCGTTACCGGCAGGCATGTCGAATATGCCGTTTCTGAAGTTCTTGTTGCTCAGTACGGCCGGCACGGTCATTTGGAACACGATTCTCATTTATATCGGCATCCGTGTCGGTGAGAATTGGGAATCGATTTTACGATATTTAGATGTGTATTCGTACGCAATTTATGGATTATTAGCCGTCGGTCTGATTGTCTTTTTCATCTGGCGCAAGAAACGCAAGAAAAAACAGTCGAAACAAGCATCATCATTTTGACGAACAAAGGAGGACCTTCGCGTGAAGGTCCTCCTTTTGTGTTCTATCATTGATCTTCTTTATTTTTTGTCTCATCGGGAAGTACTTTCTCAAGTTTTTCCTCCGTCTTGTTAGCAAGAATCTCAGAGAAGCGGAACAAGACGATGCCGACGATGGCCGAGACGAAAATATAGAGACCGACAAATAAGTTGATCGCTCCGTTCGATAGGGCGGTGTACAAAATCGAGAACTCGCCACGCGGGGCGAGTGAGAAGCCGGCCTCGTTCGCCTGCACCCGCGTCAAGCCATACATGCGACCCCCGACGCGTCCGACGATCCACTTCGACAATACACCCCAAACGATCAGGACGAAGAAGAGGGCATTGACGATGACCCTTGATCGAGATTGATGGAGATCCCGAACGAGATGAAGAAAATCGGCAAAAACAAGTCGCGAACGGGTACCGTCAATCGTTTCAACGGCCGCACATCGTGGATGCCCGCAAGGATGATTCCGGCGATGAATGCCCCGAGGATCTCGGACAGGCCGTACACCATGCCAATCCCGGCGAAAAAATAGAATCAATCCAATCAAACCGATACTCGCATCATCTTGTCGCAACAAATGTTTGACGAACCGCTGTCGGTTCAAAACGAAACGAGACCCGATGAAGAGGAGCACTCCAAAAAATCAGAAATCCGGCGAACACTTTCCCGATGTCCGTGAAAGCGATCGGTTCGTCTTGGATGATGAACGGGGCAACGGTCAAAATGAGCGGGGCGAAAATGTCTTCGAAGATGAGGAGCGCCAGTACGAACTCTTTCACATCTTCATGTTTCTCAGAATGTCGCTCGAGAAGTTTCGCCGAAATCGACGAACTCGTCGCATAGAGGACGGCACCGATCAAAAATGCTTGTGAGAAGTCGAGACCAAACAACAAAGCGATTCCAATCGTGACCCCGAAGGCGAGAAGGACATCTAGGACGCCTGCTTTCCACACTTGTTTCATTCGCTTGACGAGCTCGCTCAGCGGAAACTTTAAACCGAGTAGAAAGAATAAGAGAATAATCCCGATCTCCCCGGCGATTTTGAAGACCTCATTCCCATCCCGAAAGAAACCGACCGCAACGCCGACGGCAATGAAGGCGAGGATACTAGGAACGAACAACCGCTCGATGATCAAACTGAGCACCGAGATTACGGTGAGTGCCAATCCGAGGAATACGATTACATTGAATACGTCCATACGTCCCCCCCTAAAAAAGGGAAGGATTGCTTCACCATCAGTTTTCACTCCATTGATATTCCATCCCGACCGATTCGGGACGAGAATAGTCAAATCCGAACTGGCGATACAGGCCGTCTGCCGGAATGTCAGCGATCAGACTAATGATGGCCGTCTCGTCGGCTTCCTGTAAAATCCAATCCATCAATCGTTCCATGATCAATTTACCAAGCCCAAGGCCTTGACACTCGGGATCGACGACGATATCGACGAGATGAAACACCATGCCGCCGTCCCCGACGACACGTCCCATCCCGACCATCGTGTCGTCTTTATATAAACAAACGCCGTATAACGTGTTAGCGAGCCCTTTTACCGTGCCTGAGTCGGAACGCTTCGGCATGCCTGCTTTGACGCGAAGGCGTTGATGCTCCTCCGGTGTCGGTGTCTCAATCCGTACATCTACTTCATTCACCATGTCACTACTCCCTCTCTGCGCATAGGTTAAAATTATTTTCCCGCTATATTGAATCGGTAAACCTTGATTTCCAGATGACGTTGTACAGATAATGAGAGAAACTGGAATGGAGAAAGGTTGTGTGGGAATGATTGAAGGTCAAACGATTTTGCCTGCTCTCCGAGACATGAGAGACCTCGAGACATTTGTGAAAGGGTCATTCAAAGTTGGCGTCTTGCTTGAAGTCCATGTGGCCCGGCTTGATGCCGTGTTTCAGTTACTAGCGGCCCATGACAAGCAAGTGTTCGTCCATCTCGATTTGATTCAAGGTCTGAAGGCGGATGAATATGCGGCCGAATATGTGTGTCAGACGTTTCGACCGTATGGAATCATCTCGACGAAAGGCAGTGTCATTTTAAAAGCGAAACAAAAGCAAATTAAAACGGTGCAACGTCTATTTTTAATCGATTCGAGTTCGCTCGAGAAGAGTTATCGCCTCATCAACCGCACTCAACCGGATTATATTGAGGTATTACCAGGTCTCGTCCCGAAATATATCCGGTGCGTGAAAGCAGCGACAAATATTCCAGTCTTCGCTGGCGGCTTGATCTCGTCGTCTGAAGAAATCGAGGCTGCCCTTGAGGCAGGTGCGACCGTCGTGACGACGTCAGACCAAACACTTTGGTCGAACTGATAGGACTCATTTTCATGCAATCAGGGTATTCTACTGTCCAGGAGGGGTGACAATGAAACAGACGATGATTATAACCGGTGTCAGCCAAGGAATCGGGCGGGAACTGGCCCGCCATTTTAGCACGACATATCGTGTTGTCGGACTCGATATCGGGCAAGACCCACAACTTGAAGGAGTGACGTTCCATCAGATGGATCTGGGAGATCATGAGGATGTGAACCGCGTATTCAAAGTTATTCATCAAGAAATCGGCACCGCCCATGTGCTTATCAATAACGGTGGCGTATCCTCGCTCGTCAAGCCGATAACCGAACTCGACGTCGAGACGTTCAAACGCGTAATCGATGTCAACCTCGTCGGGACGTTCGCTTGCTCGAAAGCTTTCTTGACGTTGAACGAAGGGGCTGATTTCGGCCGCATCATCAACGTGGCCTCGACCCGCGCGCTTCAGAACGAGGCTGATTGGGAAGCGTACGGTGCCTCAAAAGGCGTGATCGTTTCGTTGACCCAGTCGATGGCGGTCTCTTTGGCTGAACGACCAATCACGGTGAATGCGGTCAGTCCCGGATGGATCCATACCTCGGATGATGCCCTTCGTGATATCGATCACGCGCAGCATCCGTCAGGACGTGTCGGGACACCGGAGGATATCGTCCGCGCCGTCTCTTATTTGATTGACGAGAAAAACGATTTCGTCAACGGGCATAATTTGATCGTTGATGGGGGCATGACGAAAAAGATGATTTACGAAGCTTGAATCAAGAAACTGGGACCATTACCCTATATTTTAACAACCGATATGCGTGTAAAGGCCTAGTGACGGGTATAGGATGGGGAGTACATTGAAACTAGCGAAGGAGGAAACGTCGTGCATCAAATCATCGAGGAGGCACTCCGTTTCGCGGCCGTCCGTCACGACGGACAGTTTCGAAAAGGAACGAATATTCCTTACTTGACCCATCCTGTTGCCGTCTCCATGTTGCTCGTCGAAGATCGGCAACCCGTCCCGGTCGTCGTGGCGGGTCTGCTCCACGACTTGCTCGAAGATACGTTGACGACACCTGATGAACTGAGTGAACGATTTGGATATGAAGTGACACGTCTAGTCAAGGCTGTGTCCGAGCCGGGGAAACACCAGTCGTGGGAAGAACGCAAACGGATGACGATTCAGCATGTGCGGACGATGCAGTATGATGAAGTCGCACTCTTGGCCGCGGACAAGCTACATAATCTGCGTTCGATTCGTCTCGACGTCGAGTCTGCCGGCAAACAAGTATGGGACCGTTTCAATCGGCCGCTCCGCGACCAATCCTGGTATTATCATGAACTGCTCCATGCGTTGAAGCCGTTCGCGCAGACGACGACGCTCATCGAAGCGTTCGAGACGGAAATGAACTTGTTGTTTTACGGAGTCGAAGAAGGGCGGACCGAGAAGTTAGAGAAATTGTTCGGTGTCATCAAACATGGGTTCCGTGAAGAGGAGTGGCTTCAAGAGACGACGACGCTTTGTCAGACCGCTTTTGAGCTGAACGAGACGATGCGCGAAGGATATCGTCACGGGACCGAGGTCAACCAACCCGAGCTCGACGCCTTGTCGGCTCAATTGAAAGAAGCAGGACTGTGGGAACGCTTGTCGCTCCCGTCACTCCAAGCAATCGATGAATTATCGTATCGAATGGCATTGCAGTCGGACGAGATCGTCACGTGGCTTGAGTGAAATGATTGTCAAGTAACCTTAAACGTGATATATTCATCGTGAACATAAGAAGGGGAGTAGCGACCACGAATGTGGTCGATGGATCGTCACTACGGTGCAACGCACTCGGTCCATCGAGCTTCTGATCCAAGTCCGCGAGACCTTTTTATGGATGCTTCTTCGGCGTCCATAAAGAGGTCTTTTTTGATTTTTTGAAAAAAGGGGAGACACAGGAAAATGGTATTTATTTACTTCATCTTGGCCGCAGCACTCACCGTGTATGCCGCCATGAAACTCTCGACTTACGCTGACGTCATCAGTGAGAAGTCGACGATGAGCGGAATGCTCGTCGGGACGGTATTGCTAGCCGGTGCCACATCGTTGCCGGAAGTGACGACGAGCGTCTCGGCCGTCATGATCAATAACCCGGATATCGCCATCGGGAACATGCTCGGATCGAACTTGTTCAACATCTTCATCTTGGCGATGTTCGATCTGTTCTATCGTCAGAAACGCTTGTTCAATGAGGCGAGCCGAGACCATCTCTATACGGCCGGTCTCGGTCTCATGTTGACGCTCGTCACGATGATCGCCCTCATCGTCCGCATCGATTTCACGATTCTCGGTATCGGGATTGACGCCTTGTTGATCGCGGTATTGTACGGGATCGGGATTTACTATATCGGCAAGCGCCCGCAACAACCTGCCGTCGAGCGGGAAGCTGCACATGAGGCCGTACAAGAAATCGGCGCGAGTGCGACGAGTTCGATCACGGTCAAACGTGCGGTCATCGGCTTCATCATCGCCGCACTCGTCATCATGGGGGCGGGGACAGCACTATCGGTATTGGGCGATCAGATCGCCGTCGTCACGGGTCTCGGTTCGAGCTTCGTCGGTAGCTTCTTGATTGCCGCGACGACCTCGCTCCCGGAGGCTGTATCGGTATTTGTCGCCTTGAAACTTCGTAACGTCAACTTGGCGTTCGGTTCGATTTTGGGAAGCAACATCTTCAACATGCTCATCATCGCGATGTCGGATGTCTTCTACCGAGACGGCTCGATTCTGGCCGACGTGGCTGCGTCTCACTTAGTGACGGCGATCGGCATCACGATTTTGTCGGTGTTGGTCATGTATACGCTCCTTCGTAAAGACGTGACGTCGAAGTTCCGCTATGTCTTGCCGTCAGTGCTCGTCGTACTCGTCTACTTCGCTTCGTCTTACTTCATCTTCATCGGTTAATCTGGCACGGTGTCCTCCGAGGCACCGTGTTTTTTATTTGCCGCGGACCGAGGAATCACTTTTCATCGTCTTGGGTATAGAAGGAGGGAAGGAGGGGTGGCGATGCAAATGCATTCCGTGGAACGTCTAGATGAGTATGTCGTCGTGATTCCGGCCTATAATCCGGATCAAGCGCTTCTCACACTTGTCCGCGAGCTGAAAGAGACAGGGTTTGTCCATGTGATCGTCGTGAACGATGGAAGTGCCGAGACGTCCCGGCCGGTGTTTGAAGAGGTCAGGAAGTGGGTGACGACCGTCCTCGTCCATGAACGGAATCAAGGCAAGGGCGCGGCGTTGAAGACGGGGCTTCGTCACGTCGTCGAACAGTTCCCGGGCACGCATGGCGTCATCACCGTCGATGCGGATGGGCAACACCTGCCGGAAGATGTAAGACATGTATATGAGGCGGGTATTCAGCGGCCGCATCATCTGGTCATGGGTTGCCGTGATTTCTCGGGCGCACACATTCCGTTCCGGAGCCGATTCGGAAATCAGATGACGCGCGGCGTCATGTTGCTCGGCAGCGGTCTTCGTCTGAAGGACACCCAGACCGGCCTTCGGGCGATTCCGCTGCGGTATGCGGAACAATTGCTTGATGTGCCGGGGAACCGTTATGAGTTCGAGATGAACATGTTGACGTTCACGAAACGATTGCAAGTCCCGATTCATCAGACACCAATTCAAACCGTCTATGTGGCAGAAAACGCCTCGTCCCATTTCCGGCCGGTGATCGACTCGATTCTTATCTATCGCATGTTTTTGGCCTATTCATTATCATCGGTCGCATCATTTCTGTTAGACATCGGGTTCTATGCCTTGTTCGTCTATTTGTTGAATCCGTGGTTCGAGACGACGCACGTCTTGATTGCGACGGTCGTGGCCCGTATCCTGTCATCGCTGTTCAATTATTTCGTCAATCGGAAAATTGTGTTCCATTCGAAGGCGAAGCGGGCGATGCCGAAATACTTCGGTCTCGTCGGATTGCAGATGGCGCTGTCGGCCGGTCTCGTCTATGCGCTGTTCTATGTCATCCGCGACGGTGAGGTGTGGATCAAAGTGTTCGTCGACAGCTTCTTGTTCGTCGTCAGTTATTATGTCCAGAAAAAATGGATCTTTAAACGCTAACAGGCCAAGACGTGTGTCTTGGCCTGTCTGGCATGCATATCGTTCAATAAGCGAGTTTTCCGAGCTTGACCGATGTGTACCGGTGCAGTTCACGCGGATCATGGATCCCGGTCTTCTGCATCATGTCGCGCATGAGCAGGGCACAGACGCGAGCATCTTCAGCCGCATCGTGGTGGATGAACGGGACGTTCAAATATTCCGCCATCGTGTTCAGCTTGTGATTCGGCAGACCTGGATACAGTTTTCTCGACAACTTGACGGTACAGCCGTACTCGATCGTCGGAAACGTATATAAATCGTATTTGGCGATCGCTTTCTTGAACGCGCCCATATCGAACGAAGCGTTGTGTGCCATGACGAGGTCGACATCCCGCAGCGTCGGATAGAGCTGTTCGAGCACCTCGGGTAACGCTGGGGCGTCCCAGACATCGCTCGGCCGGATGCCGTGGACCCGGATATTGCCGGCATCGAAGTCTTCCTCCGGATTGACGAGCAGTTGGTTCGTTTCGATGATTTCACCGTCGACGAGCAGGCTCCAGCCGACAGAGCAGATGCTGCGACTATCGCGGTTCGCCGTCTCGACGTCGATGGCAAGAATTGAATGTGGCATAATTGATCCCTTTCTCGTAAAAACAAGTATAAAAAAAGTCTAACATATCGTTAGACTAAAAAGCGATTATGCGGCCACGAGGTTGCGGCATGCTTCGGCACAGCGGAGACATGCTTCGGCACAGCGTTGGCAATGATCGTGCAAGTGGCGGCCACATTCGACGGCGCACGTGTCACACACCTGGGCGCAGAGTGCACCAATCGGTTTGGTGAAAGCCGAATCGGTCTCGAGCGCGTTCAAGGCGAGTGCACACACTTCCGAACATTCTTTCGTCAGCCGGATACACTCGGCGACCATCAACAAGTCTTCTTCTTGTAAGCATTTTGAGAAACAATGATTGCTTGCCCGCATACAGTCGATGACGGCTAAAATGGTCTCTTCGACAGAGGCTCGGTCCATGATAAGTCCCCCTTTAGAATAATGATGTCTTACAATCATTACCCGCTAGCGGATGAGTTAAACCGAGCGGCGACGCAAAAAAGTCACCCCTCAAATGAGTGGTGACTTCAATAATGGAGCATAGCGGGCTCGAACCGCTGACCTCCACGCTGCCAGCGTGGCGCTCTCCCAGCTGAGCTAATGCCCCGTTCGAAAATTATTATATCATCCTAGTAAAACATTTGGCAATGGCTATTTTTAATTTTTTTGAACAAAGTTTAATCAGCACTGAACTTGGGAAAATCACAAATGATGTTATATTACGAAAGCAGGTGTCATGTATGGAAATGATTTTACTCGCACTCTTACCTGCCTTGATGTGGGGGAGCATCCCGCTCATCGTCTCAAAGGTCGGCGGGAAGCCGATTCAACAGTTGATCGGGACGACAATCGGGGCGATGGTGATGGCGGTCATCATCGCACTCGTGTTCAATCCCGGGTTCACGACGCTCGCGATCGTGACCGGATTCATCTCCGGCGCATTCTGGGCACTCGGACAATATTTACAGTTCCAATCGTTTCAAATTTTAAGTGTCTCGAAGGCGATGCCGATCAGCACCGGCATGCAGCTTCTCGGTACATCGTTGTTCGGTGTCATCGTCCTCGGAGACTGGAAAACGACGACCGAACTATGGCTCGGATTTTCGGCGCTCGTTCTCATCGTGATTGGGGCTGCGTTGACGTCGTATCAGCAGAACAAAGACGGCGACAGCAGCGGCGCCTTGAAGAAAGGCTTGCTCGTTCTGCTCGTGTCGAGTATCGGTTACGTGACGTACGCCGTCCTGACGAACTATTTCGAGGTCGACGGGATCACGGCCATCTTGCCACAGTCGGTCGGGATGTTCGTCGCGGCGATGTTGTTCAGCCTGCGTGAGAAAGACGTGAAGACGTTCGACGCGAAGACGTTCAAAAACATCTTGGCCGGTCTCGCCTGGGGGATCGGGAACTTCGGGCTGTTCGTGTCGAGCGGTGAAGTCGGGATCGCGACCTCGTTCGCCTTGTCGCAATTGAACGTCGTCGTGGCGACGCTCGGCGGAATCTATCTATTGAAAGAAGAGAAGACGACGAAAGAACGTGTCTTCGTCTTTATGGGAATCGGGCTCATCGTCGTGGCCGGGTTCATGCTCGGAATCGCTAAAAGCTAAAAGACGGGTCAGACGACCCGTCTTTCGCTTACCAGGCTTGTTCAATGAATGCGTCACGCCCAGATTTTTTCCGGTCCTCTTTATAGTGGGCCGGATTTTTTTTATGGAAGTCTTGATGGTACTCCTCGGCCGGATAGAACGTGTCGGCCGGTAAGATTTTCGTGACGATCGGCTGTTGGAAACGTCCGCTCGCCGCGAGCGCATCGCGACTCTGTTCTGCCTGCACGCGTTGTTCTTCTGTATGATAGAAGATGGCCGGCGCATATTGACTGCCTCGGTCTTGGAATTGACCGCCGTCATCGGTCGGATCGGTCTGAATCCAATACAGTTCGAGCAGTCGCTCGTAAGCGAACAGCGTCGGGTCGAACGTGATCTCGACGACCTCATAGTGTCCTGTCGTCCCTGTCTTCACTTGTTCATACGTCGGATCGTCGACGTGACCTCCCGTATAACCTGATACGATCGACTCGATGCCAGGTTGTTCCTCGAACGGTGTTACCATGCACCAAAAGCAGCCGCCTGCGAATGTTGCTTTTTCCATTAATAAGTCCCCCTCATGTTCATTCCCAAAAAAAGCGCCCATGTCATCGACATGAGCGCTCTGTCATATCGGCCAAGGCAATCGCCTTGCTGGTAGTAGCACCTTGCCGTAGCAGGTTGCTGTGAAGTCATAGAGCCAGGTCTCTCGTTCACTCAAGATATCGATATGTAGTTGGTGACAGCATCATACCATCAGATTTGAAGCGGCGTCAACGGTTTGGCTTGCGCCGTAGTTGGAGCAAGGTGGCACCGAGGATCAGGATGACGAGTACGATGGAGAACGGTAGCGTATACGGGGCCTCCCCTGCATATAACTGTAAGAAGAACAAGGCAAAGACGGACAATAAGACAAGTACGTACGAACGGTTCATAGTAACCTCCCTTTTCTTTCAGTGTACCAAGTTACACATTCGTTGGCGAACGAAAACAGGAAATCAAATGTCGATAGCGAATACCATCGAGTGACCAAAGGAGGAATCAATATGACTGACACATTTGATTTTATGGAACTCGATATCGAATCTGCCCATCGCGGATATAAAGAAGGAACGTTCACGGCGCGTGACGTGACGGCCTATTATTTGACCCGGATTGCCCAGTTCAACGACAAACTGAAGGCGGTCATTCAAGTGAACCCGGACGCCTTGTTCGAGGCCGAGTCGGCTGACCGGGCATTTCGACGAGGTGACCGCTTGCCGTTGCTCGGCATCCCTGTCTTGATCAAAGACAATGTCGAGACAGACGGACTCATGAAGACGACGGCCGGGGCCGTCGCCCTCGAATATCACTTCGCAGGCCGGGACGCCCATCTCGTCCAAAACCTGCGAGCGAGCGGGGCCATCATCCTCGGGAAAGCGAACTTGTCCGAATGGGCCAACTTTTTGACCGAGGGCATGCCGAACGGCTGGAGCGGCGTCGGTGGGCAGACGCTCAATCCATATGGGGATAAGCTCGATGTCGGAGGTTCGAGCTCAGGTTCGGCCTCTGCGGTCGCAGCGAACCTGACACTGCTCGCTGTCGGTAGCGAGACGAGCGGCTCGATCATCCATCCGAGCGTGCACAACGGCATCGTCGGCATCAAACCGACCGTCGGCCTCATCAGTCGGAGTGGCATCATCCCGATCTCCCGGTCGCAAGACACGGCGGGACCGATGGCACGAACGCTCGAAGACGCGGTAAGGGCACTTGAGGCGATGGTAGGGGAAGACCCGGCGGACCCGGCGACACTCAACCTCCCGGCCGGTCCGCCGTATCGGACGTGCCTCGACGAGCGCCAAGCGGTCGGGATGCGTGTCGGAATCGTCAAAGCTGATTTATCAGCAGAAGAACAAGCATTATACGGTGAGGCGACCGAGCTGTTGAAACAGAGCGGCATCGACCTTGTCGAAGTCGAACTGCCCGCCCATGATACGCTCGACCAAGGCGATATTTTGTACCACGAGTTCAAACTCGGGATCGAGGCGTACTTGGCCACGACGACACTCCCATACGAGACGTTGTCTGATTTGATGGACTGGAACAACAGACATCCTGAGACGATCCCGCACGGACAAAAGACGTTCGAGAAGGCGGAAAGATTGTCGGGACGTCTCATCGAGGCGGCCTATTTGACGCGCCGGCTCGATGACGTGCGTGACGCCAAGACGGACGGACTCGACCGCCTATTAAACGAACAACAGTTGCACGCGCTCGTCTTGCCTCACGATTTGAACTATGACATGGCGGCAAAAGCCGGGCATCCGACCATCACGATCCCATATCGCTTGAAAGCGAGTGGGGCGCCGTTCGGCCTATCGTTCACCGGGACGAGTTATGCCGAACGTGACTTGATCCGTCTGGCGTATGCGTTCGAGCGACATAATTCGCGTCCCGTTCCACCGTTATAAGAACGTTGCACCCGTCGTCCACGTCCGCTACAATGGTACGTATGCGGATTGAAGAAAGGACAGATAGCAATGAAACCATCTATATACGGGCTGACGTTCGATCAGCTGACAGAAGCGTGTGTCTCTTGGGGATACAGCGCCTTCCATGCGAGACAAATCTGGGACTCGCTCTATATCGATCGAGTGAAACAAATCGAGGACATCTCGGTACGGGCCGAGGTGCGTGAGGCGCTCGCCGCCGAATACGTCATCTCGACGCAAGACCTGTTCGTCAAACAAGAGGCGGGCGACGGGACGGTCAAATTTTTACTTAAACTACACGACGGGCACTATATCGAGACTGTGCTCATGCGACATAAGTACGGCCGTTCGGTCTGTGTGACAACGCAGGTCGGGTGCAATATCGGCTGCAGCTTCTGTGCGAGCGGTCTCTTGAAGAAGACACGTGATTTGACGGCGGGCGAAGTCGTCGAACAAATTATGACCGTGCAACATTACTTGGACGAAGTCGGCGAAGGGGCCCGGGTCAGCCATATCGTCGTCATGGGAATCGGCGAACCGTTCGATAACTTTGACAACTTGGTCGACTTCCTGCGTGTCGTCAAGGACGAGCGCGGTCTCGCGATCGCCCCGCGTAAAATCAACGTCTCGACGAGCGGACTTGCCGACAAGATTTACAAGTTCGCGGACCTCGATTTGCGCATCAACTTGGCGTTGTCGCTCCATGCTCCGAACGACGCGCTTCGGACGCAAATCATGAAAATCAACCGGGCGTTCCCGCTCGACAAGCTCATGCCGGCCATCCGGTATTACGTCGAGAAGACGAACAAACGAATCACGTTCGAATATATTCTCCTGTCGAAAGTGAACGATTTGCCGGAGCACGCCGAGGAATTGGCGGACCTCATCGACGATATCAAGGACAAGTCGTACGTCAACTTGATCCCGTATAATCCGGTCAACGAGCATATCCAATACGAGCGCAGTACCTCGGAGGACATCATGGCGTTTTATGACATCTTGAAAAAGCGTGGCATCAACACCGGTGTCCGCCTCGAGCACGGGACTGACATCGATGCGGCATGCGGCCAGTTGCGCAGTAAACATATGAACGTCGAAGGTGCGAAATAAGTGGACTCCTTGAATCGAATGATTCAAGGAGTTTTTTTCGTACAGCCGCTCCGGTGAAGGAAAGACGGACATCGCCTCTAACTCTGCGGAACGATTTTGAAAAATCTTGAATAGACCTCGTCCGCTCAGGGAATAGTCAGTTGAAATCAATGTAGAGAGTGGAGGCAATTCAATGGAGACAGTAAACGCTGCGTTATGGATTCGAGTCAGAAATACACTTGGGGAAGGCCCGTGTTGGGATGCTGAACTGAAACGGTTCTATTGGGTCGACATCGAAGGACACACACTTTGGTGGTACGACGAAAAGGAAGACGAGCTGTCATCGTTCGATATGGGACAACAGATCGGATTTGCGGTCCCGAAAGTGACAGACGGCGTCGTCGTCGGCTTGAAAGACGGCATCTATGAATGGGACGAGGGATCGAAGCGACTCGATAAACTCGTCGAACTCGATGACCCGGAAGGGGATCTTCGCTTCAACGACGGAAAGGCCGACCCGTACGGACGAATCTTTGCCGGGACACTTCATCTCAACGACGAGGAGAACGAGGCGACGCTCTATCGCTTGAACCGTGACGGCACGACCGAGATCATGCTCAGTGAATTGACGCTGTCGAACGGTCTGACATGGTCTCCGGACCACTCGACGTTCTACCATATCGATACACCGACCGAGACGGTCCGCAAATACCCGTTCGACTTGAAAACAGGAACACTCGGGGATGGGGAAGTCGTCATCGATTTCAAAGATGAGGAAGGATTCCCGGACGGTATGACATCCGATGAAGACGGCTTTTTATGGATTGCCCACTTCGCGGGCGGACGCGTCTCGCGCTGGAACCCGAAGACGGGTGAAAAAGTGCTCGAGGTGCTCGTGCCGGCCCCGAACGTCACGTCATGCTGTTTCGTCGGTGATGACTTGAAACAACTTGCCATCACGACGGCGCGCGAAGGAATGGATGACGCGGCGCTCGAGGCCCATCCGGACGCAGGTTCGGTCTTTAAAATTGATACAGATGTGAAAGGGATGCCGCTCTATCGGTTTGGTCGATAAGGAGGTACGAAGATGGTAAAACGATTGCTCGTTCGTGCGGGAATCGGTTTGGCGCTCGCGGCGGTCGCCCGGGTCGGGATTCAAAAGCTGTTGGAAGCGAACCGGGAAGACGATCATACGTATTTGAATCCGCGGTGGGATGAGACGCCGAGTGTGGATGCCGATAAGGACGCGGATGAGGTCGGTCTGACCCAGCTCGACTCGATTTATCGAGCCGAGTGGCAGGCGAACGCCTATCCACGCTCAGAGGCCGAACGCAAGGCGTTAGAAGAATAGGCAGGAGAACACGTCCGGAAACGGGCGTGTTTTTTTCTTGACAGACGTCACCGACCCGTCATCATCTAAAAAGTAATCATTACGATTTAGGAGTGGGTAGAATGAGACGAATCCCGATCACCGTGCTGTCCGGTTATTTAGGAAGCGGTAAGACGACACTATTAAACCACATATTGAACAATCGGACGGGCAAGAAATACGCCGTCATCGTCAATGACATGAGCGAGTTGAATATCGATGAGCGATTGATTGAACAGGGCGGTTTTTCAAGGACGGACGAAAAGTTGGTCGAACTATCGAACGGCTGCATCTGTTGCACGCTCCGTGAGGACCTGCTCGAGGCGGTAGCAGAGCTTGCGAACGACCGGGACCTCGACGGAATCATCATCGAGTCGTCCGGTATCTCAGAGCCGATCCCGGTCGCCCAAACGTTTACATATGCCGATGACGCCCTCGGCATCGATTTGACGAGCCGAGTCTATATCGATGCGATGGTGAGCGTCGTCGATGCGTTTCGGTTCTTAAAAGATTTCAACTCAGGCGAGTCGCTCCATGAACGCAAGCAGGCGATTGAGGCGACAGACGTCCGCGAAGTCGTCGACCTGCTCGTCGACCAAGTCGAATTCGCCGATATCATCGTCTTGAACAAGGCGGATCGCGTGAACGAGACCGAACTCGGCGA
The DNA here is from genome assembly GCF_018617905.1 of Exiguobacterium sp. s40. NCBI lineage: Bacteria > Bacillati > Bacillota > Bacilli > Caryophanales > Exiguobacterium > Exiguobacterium sp. s40. Next base: position 119,783 of record NZ_JACSLC010000005.1, read on the forward strand.
GATGACCAGACTGTTGAAGGCGCTCAACCCGACCGCGAAGCTGTTGACGTCTGTCCATGCGAACGTGGAATTGACCGAGCTGTTGGATGTCAATTTGTTCGATTTCGAACAGGCGATGCATGCGGCCGGGTGGATTCAAGAACTTGAGACAGATGTGCACACGCCGGAGACGGAAGAATACGGCATCAGTTCATTCGTCTATCGTCGGCGTCGGCCGTTCCACCCGGAGCGTCTCCATGCCTGGATCGAGGCGTTTCCGGAAGAAATCGTCCGCGCGAAAGGGTTCTTATGGATTGCTTCCCGGAACGACCTCGCCTGTCTGTTTTCACAAGCGGGCTACGCCTCGACGCTCGAACATGCCGGGCGCTGGCTCGCGACGCTTCCGGAAGATGAGCGTCGTCACATGTTCGCGGCCGAACCGGAACTCGCCGCCGACTATGTCGAACCGTACGGGGACCGACAGACGGAGCTCGTCTTGATCGGGCAGCGGATGGATCGAGCCATCATCGAACAAGAGCTCGATCACTGTCTGCTGACAGATGAGGAGATGGCGCTGGATTGGTCGACGCTCCGGGACACACTTCCGGGGAACGAGGTCGTCACGTTCTCATAAGACCGTTTACAAAATGAAAGCGGTCGTCTATACTGATTCTTGCATGAACAACCGCATACATTGGACTACACTAGGGGTGCTTCGGCTGAGATGTGAGCATGGCTCCAATCCCTTATGACTCGATCCGGGTAATACCGGCGTGAGGAAGTGTGGCACTTTTTCTAATGGATTAAAATTGGACGAGTGGCCGCATTCTCATGGATGCGGCTTTTTTGTGTACACATAATAAGGGGGAATAGAACATGAACAAACAATGTGGAACGAGCCCGATCGTCGGGTTCCGCGTTACACTGAGCCCGATGACGACTGATTTCGTGAGCATCATCAAAGGGGCGTTGAAGGAGACGGATTTACAAAACGTCTGGCGACATACCGATGACGTGTCGACGGTCATCCGTGGACGAAGTGAGCATGTATTCGATGTGGCTAAGGCCGTGCTGTCACACGCGACAAAGACAGGGGAACATGTGTCGATGAGCGGGACGTTCTCGGTCGGGTGTCCAGGGGATACGGCCGGAGATGAAGTGCTCGTTGTGTCGAGCGAACCGCTTAATGGTCCCGTCAGTCCGCAATATGTCTCCTCACAGTTCGCGCTCTATCCGCTCGGTGATGACGACTATATGGACATCATCTACGAAGAAATCGCTTTTGCGAAAGAGCGAAGTGTCTTCAATGACTCGATGCATTACGCCTCAGGTATACATGGGGACATCGAGCCGGTGTTCGCTTTCTATGAGGCGACGTTTGAACGCGTCCGACAGAAGACAAGCCACGTCGTCATGACGGTGACGTTCAGCGTGAACAGTCCGTCACATGAGGGACGTATGGATGCTTAAATCGTGGAAGTTAAAAGAGATCGTCTTGTTGTCGATTTTATCGGTCGTATTCGCGGTGGTCTATTTGGCGTTCGTCCATGCTGGGAACTTGTGGGCCGGTCTGATTGGACCAATCGCCTACGAATGGATTTTTGGGATATGGTTCATCGTCTCGATTATCGCAGCTTATATCATTCGCAAGCCTGGGGCTGCATTCTTGTCCGAAGTGCTTGCGGCGACGATTGAGATGATGATTGGCAACGCCATCGGACCGCGCATCATTTTAGTCGGGATCGTTCAAGGGATCGGCGCCGAAGCGGCGTTCGCTTTGACGGGTTATAAACGCTATGATCTTTGGGTGCTCATGCTCGCCGGATTCAGTGCTGCTGTGACAAGTTTCGCATATACGTACGTCATGGGAGGGCTCAATGCCCTCAGTCCGACATATGTAGCTACGATGTTCGCACTACGCGCAACGAGCGGGATGTTGATTGCTGGTCTGGGCGGTAAGATTTTGAGCGACTTGTTGCTTCGGACGGGCGCGCTTGATGGGTATGCTCTCGCGCGACAGGACCGTATGCATGGTTGAGGCAGAACATCTGACATTTCGTTATCCGAACAAGAAATGCGATGTCTTGACGGATATCACACTACGTCTAACAAAAGGGAGAACGGTCATTACAGGGGCAAGTGGGTCGGGAAAATCAACATTGCTCGCTTTGATGAATCGTCTCTATCCGGACAATTGTGATGGCATCGTGACGGGCAGATTGCACTTGTTCGATCGCTCTTATGATACGTATGAAGCTGGCGAAGTGAACCGGCGCGTCGGAACGGTCTTTCAGGACCCGGACAGTCAGTTCGTCATGCAGACGGTCGAAGAAGAATTGATTTTCACGCTCGAAAACTTTGCCGTCGCGAGAGACGAGATGATGGCCCGTGTCACCACAATGTTAGAGGCGTTGCATTTGACCGATTATCGTTACCGTACCATTCATGACCTATCGGGGGGTGAGAAGCAACAAATTGCCGTCGCTTGTGCCTTGATTGGCCGTCCCGAGTGGCTCCTCCTCGATGAGCCGCTCGCTCACCTCGATCCTGAGACCGCCCATCATTTCGTTCGTTGGCTCGACGGCGTCGCACAGACCGTAAACGTTGTCGTCATCGAGCATCGGCCATACATATGGGGTGATTTTTTTGACCGACAAATAAAGCTCGTGAGTGGGCGCATCGACTATGATGGACCGTTCATCGTCCGACCAGATTATGCGTTCTCTCCAATTAAAGTTGAACAAGGAGAGAAAATATTATTTCACATACCGGAATTAAAACGAAAAACATTTCAATTAGCAGCGAGCGAGTTAAAGGTCGCTGAAGGTGATCTCATTGCGGTGCTCGGTCGAAATGGTAGCGGAAAGTCGACATGGCTGCGAAGCCTAGCCCGGAAACATCGTGAAGTCGGCCTCGTCCCGCAATCACCGGCGCATCTATTCGTTACGAATGATGTGACCCGAGAACTCGCATATGGCCATAATCGCCCGATTGAGGACGTCTTAACGCGGCTCGGGCTCGAATCAGTGCGTGACCACCATCCACTCTCCCTTAGTCACGGTCAAAAACGAAGGCTCGCCATCGGAGTGATGATGCTGTCTAATAAACAACTGATTGCGTTTGATGAACCGACTGCCGGACAAGACGAGGTATCGCTTCGTGCGCTCTATGACTTAATGGTCGAACGAACACGATCCGGCCAGACGATTTTGTTTGTGACGCACGACCTCAGCTTCGCGCGGATTGCGAACACATATTATTTGATGTGTGACGGCGACTTGAGTGGGCCATATGACGCTTCACTCTGGGATGAAAAAGAATTACTACGCACCCACGGCTTATTGATGGAGGAATCGCGATGACATTTCATGAGATGAACCCGACGATTAAATTTCTGACCGTGGCATGTCTCATGTTCGGTCTCGCCTTCATGTATAACCCTTGGACTCCGCTTGCTTTTTTTCTCGGTACAGTTACACTTCAAACGCTATTCTCTGCAGTGAGCTGGAGAAGATGGGGGTTGTTCATGATCCCATTTTTATTGACCGCGCTCGGGACATTGTGGACGACGCTCGTCTTTGGAAAGCAATCAAGCGGAGATGTCGTGTTCAAGCTGTTTGGCAATGATGTGACCGACGAGAATGTGATGCTAGCAGCGACGCTCTCCTTGCGTGTGTTGGCATTCACAGCCTTGTCGCTTCTGTTCACGCTGACGACGGACCCGAAACGGTTCGTCTACAGTTTGATGCAACAAGGAAAGCTGTCACCAAAAATCGCATATAGTGTCTTCGTCGGTTTTCGTTTCTTTCCGATTCTAAAAAAAGAACTGATGCAGCTGTATGAAACGCATGCGTTACGAGGCGTGCGTTTGGAGACGAGACTCGATCACATCCGCCACGTCCCCAAATTAATCGTTCCGCTTCTTGCTGGATCGATCCGCCAAGCGGAACGAATCGCGTTCTCGATGGAAGCACGTGGGTTTACGGGGGAACTTCGAGCGACGTACGAGGTTGTCCCCGTCACCAGGAACGACTTTCTGTTGGCGTCGCTTTTGCTCCTATTGTTTGGAGTGAGCGTGTGGCTTGGCATACGTTAAAACAAGACGACTCACTCGGAGTCGTCTTGTTTCGTCTCTTTCACGATTCTAAATTTCGGTTTGATCGATTCGTTATTGAACGCCTCGAGCACGGTGTTCTCGTTGGCCATACGAATCTGTTGCGGCTCGCCTTTGGAAGTCGTGCCGATACAGAACATATGCGCCTCATGATCGGCAAAGAGCGCCTTATACGGGGTGGCATGATGCATCAAGCGTCCCGGAGAGCCCCAGCCGACGATAATCATACCTCCGCTCGCCTCGACCTCGTCGAGCGTTTCCTCAACGTAATGAAAGTTGACTTCGTCGAGTTGCGATTCGACGTACGGCAGATTGTCATTGATGGCGAGTGTCGGGACGAGGCTGATGACGCGCATCTCACGGATCGGTTGATCGAGATGGTTCCGCATGAGCATATACGCCCGCTGCGTTGTCGTACCGGACAAGAAAGCATCGCTCATCCGGGGCGAGTAGATGATGACGGCACAGATGACGCCGTCGACGACATCTGTGAATTCGTACGAACGCAAATAGCGCTTCGTCTTGTCCTCATTGAAGACCGACTTGACACGAATCGTCACTTCCTCGATATGGGTGTTCATAAGGTTTCCTCACTTTTAATCAAATAGTGCCGGGTCAGACCCAGCCTGCGAACCATTCCAAGTAGCGGATTGTGTAGCGCGCGACACTTTGGGTTGCCGACGCCTTGTCATCCGGTAAATAAGACACATCAGTTTGATATGACTCATAAAACGACATCACATCATTGACATACTGTTCACTGCGGTTGTACTCGAAGATGGCGTTTCGAATCGAGTCCGTCGTGTCTGTCTTCGTCCCGCCGTGCTCGCTCAAATAGTAAGCGGCCGTATGGGCCGAGTCGACGAGACTGTGCGGGTCGGCTTTGCCATCATTGTTGCCATCGCGTCCGAGACCGCCGTACTGTTCGATGAGCGCGAGATCAGTCAAATCGACTTCGTCCTCAGGGACATCGCCTTTTTGATCGTCCGTGTCATATTGCCAACCGAGCCACGTCCGCGGCATGAATTGGAACGGTCCGATCGCCCCGACCGATGAACGCATCGATGAACTGTGGGAGAAAATCGTCTCGACGCGATGGACGGCGGCAAGTAAGCGCCAATCGACGTCATACGTGGCCGCGGCATCCTCATACACATCGCGATGGACGGACGGGACGCCATGGTCCCCGTAATAGGCCCGGTACAGGGCGTTGTTCACTTTATCATGTTGACCAAACCAGCCGATTGCGCCGAGGCACAGCACGATCACAAGCATGAGACCGGTCAGTCGCAAAATCAATCGTTTCAAGATTCCGCCTCCTAGCTTTCTAGACAATACCCGAATAGTGTAGCATATAGCTAACAGGAAGGACAGGAGTGGATATAGATGCTCGAACAGGCCGTCTTTACCATCATTCTCATGTATTTGTTGATCGTTCAATTGTTCAACGCCCGGTTGATGAAGCCGATGATCGAAACGCTCGGTCGTGGACGTGTCTATGAACAGACAGTCAAGTCGTCGTGGGGGCTCAGTCTGCTTTTGCTCGCCCTCGTCTTCTTGTTCGGCGTCCCGCCAGACATGGTCGGTCTCGGATTCGCCCCGGTCGAAGGGGACATGTCCGCTTGGAAGTTTTTCTTTTTCACGACCATCCTCATCTCCGTGCTGCTGGCGTTTTACTTGCTCGTCAAAACCTCGTCTCGGTTACGGCGGCGGTTACGACCGTACTATGAGCTCGAAATCGAGCGGTTGCTCTTGCCGCGGACGGATATTGAGGCGAAGGCGTGGAGCGCTGTCTCGTGGACGGCAGGTGTGACCGAGGAATTCATCTTCCGTGGTGTGCTCCTCTACACCGTCAGTCTCTATCTTGACGTCTCATCCTTGACACTCGCCTTCATCGGCGGCGCCTTGTTCGGGTTGGCCCATGCTTATCAAGGCGTCAGGGGCGTTCTGGTCACCGGGATCGTCGGCTGGGGACTCGGCTATTTGTACTTGGCGATGGGGGTATTATGGCCAGTGATGGTCGTCCATGCCTTGCTCGACCTTATCGCTGGACCGATTCACGTCGTCGATTCAGAAACTGACTGACGGCCGCCTCATAGGCGGGTTGATCTTTCAAGATACAGTTTGTGTGCTCGGCCCCATGGATGAGGGCTAACTCGTTTTGCCGGTTGAGCGCGTTCATCTCGACCGACATCCACGTCGGCACGAAATCATCTTTCGTCCCGTGGATGAACAAGACGGGCGCGTCAATCGCGGCGAGGTCGTATTTGGGCCGGACTTGATGCATCCGGAAACCGGCCCGCGTCCACAAGAAATAGTTGATCCCTGGCAAGAGCAGGTCCCCGGGCAACCGGTGTAACACGTTCAACTGATGGCGCATGAGCTGTCTCATGTCGTCAAACGGACATTCGGCGATCAAGAAGTCGACGTCGGTTAACGGTCCGGCCTGTAAGATCGAGGCAGCTCCCATCGAGACACCGTGCAATCCGACTTCCGTGACCACTTCATTGGCCCGCAACCAGTCGACCCAATCGGTGATGTCATGCTTTTCGTGGTAACCATAAGAGGCGTATACGCCCTCGGACTCACCGTGCGATCTCAAGTCGACAGCGAGGAGGTTGTACCCGAGGCGATGGAACATCGCCAAATGTGGGGCCATGAAACTGTGAGAGGCGGTATAGCCGTGAACGAACACGATCCATTTCGTCGACCCTTCATTGCGGTAGACGCGTCCATACAGCCGATAGCCATCCTGAGAACGGAGCGAGACGTGCTCGAACGGCACGTCATGATAAAACGATTGATCTTCTTTCGTATACGGGGCCAAGAGCATCTCTGGTGTCTTGCGTTTGCCTCGCGTCATGCGCTTGAACGCATAATAACTGATGGCATAGTAGCCGGTGAATAGTGTTGCAAGTCCAACTTTCCATCTCTTCTGCATCTGAACCGCTCCTTTCTCCATTATTGTACCCGAAAACGTGACGATAGTTCACGCGCAGTGTCAGTTTGACGGCGGGTTCATGCCGTTAAGCAAGGGACTTACCGATGATTGTCCCGTTCGTTTGAGCAGTATCGTCTTGCTATGATGGAACCAGACAATCATCAAGGTGAAGCGGGAGGAGACGAAGCGATGGGGCGAGAGGTGATGGATCAGTTGCTGCACGCGTGCTTGACGGGGCAGGTGGATTACAAGACCGCCGAAGGGGTGACCTTCTATCGTGCCCCGGTCAACGGCCATCGTCAGCATGCGATGGTACTCGATGTGCTGATTGACCGCTATGTGCTTGAGCCGGCACGACCGATCGAACTGTCCGTGTCGGACGTGGCGCAAGCGATTGAGTCATCGGCGGACGAGGTCTTCCAATCAGTCCTAGCGCTCGCCCGCATCACTCTCGTCTCGCAACATATCGAGGAAAGACTAATCCGGGTCGATTCGGCCGGAATCGACGAGCATGGGAACATGACACTCATCATCGGTTTCAACGCCTGGTTGACGCATCATTTAGGAAAACTCGTAAGTGCATCGATTGAGGAGCCACTTCACGCGCACGTCATCTGACAAACAACAGGGAAGGCCGCCTCAATCGCGGTCTTCCCTGTTTTGATGTCGGGGCGACGGTTGGAGCAGGCCGTCCTGAAGCATGAGGACCCGGTCACAGACGTCGAGCATCCGTTCGTCATGGGTGATAACGATGACCCGTCGCGCACTCATCCGTGCCTCAGTAACGAGCAACTCCATCACCCGTCGGCCATTCTCATAATCGAGGCTCGCCGTCGGCTCATCGGCCAAAATCAGTCGGGGGCGATTGACCAAGGCCCGAGCGACCGCGACACGTTGACGTTCGCCTCCGGACAGTTGCCCTGGTAACTGGTCGAGACGATGCCCCAAACCGAGCGCGTCGAGCAGCCGAATCGGATCTTGTTTCGACTCGCTCTCGGCCTGGACGAGCTCGAGTTGTTCCCGGACCGTCAAGTAAGGGACGAGATGTGCTTGCTGGAACACAAATCCGATTTCGTTCAGCCTCAAGAAGCGTCGCTCTTCTTCAGTGGCACAGAGCAAGTCTCGTCCTTCGAGCTCGACCTGTCCCGAGACCGGTCGTTTCAATAGTCCGAGAATTTGGAGCAAGGTACTTTTCCCGCTGCCGCTCGGTCCGATGATGCCGATACATTCCCCGGCATCGACCTGCAAATCGATTCCACGCAACACAGATTGTCCGTCATAGGCGTGGCTGATGTTCATCAATTTCATTGTAATGTCCCTCCTAAAGCGTCGGCGGCGTCAAGGTGACGCAGTTTCCAAAGCGGTAACAACGTACCGATGAGTGAGAGCCCGAACATGATCACACTGTAGAGCAGCACATGTCCCGCATCGAAACGGAATGGGATATCAGTTGGGACGAACGAGGCGACGAGGGCCGTCAAGGCGGCTGCCGACAGGCTCGCGACGAGCACCGTTGCCATGACTTGCGTGACGAGCGCCGTGCCGATCACACGAGGGCGAATCCCGATCGCTTTCAAAATTCCGAGTTCTGGCAGTTTCTGGAGCGTCAACATATAAAAGAATGCGGTCAAGATGAACGCACCGATGAACAATAAGAAGCCGCGCATCATCGTGAACGTGCCTTGTTCGGCTGTATAGCCCGGGACGGCCTCGACGACGTCTTGTTTGGAGAGCGTTGCGAGCGACGTCTCAGTTTCTCCGAGCCAGGCCGAGACGTATTCGGGTTGTCCGCTGTCTGCTTGGAACGCCTCCCACGTCTCCATCGATGCCCACATGACGGGTGCATGACTGTAACGTCCGTCCGTCGTCCCCGCGATGGTGAATGAGTAGCCGGTCGTGAAATCTTGAATCGTGTCCCCGAGTTTAAAGTCCCCGAGAAAGCTTGGATCGACGAGGACTTCGCCGACGGCGAGATCGAGGGCGGGTCCGATGTCAGAATCCCGCGGTAACGTAAATAGCGTGGCGTCCTGTTTCACGGTCCCATCGACGAGTGTCAACGGTTTGACCCCGAGCGGTGTAAGTGTTTCTGGCGTCGGCAGTTCGATGAACGAGCGGGTCAGTTGCCCGTCCGCATCCTCAGCCAACTGAAACGTCTCGGTGTCGAGTTCACGCAAACTGGCCCCGTTGTCATAGGCGAGCCCATCGGCAAGCCCGGTGATCAACGTCGACAATAAGACGATGAGTAGGGTGATGACAAAAATTAATGAAAATTTTCGTTTTTGCCGCCACATTTCTTTAAATGCTAAATTCATACAAAAAAGCCTCCTTCATAGCGATGGAGGAAGCATAACTGACGGATATGAACAGAATATGAACGGGACTAAAACCGGACGTAAAAGGTGCTCCCTGTCCCGAGACGGGATTCGACCGTCATCTCACCGCCATGCAGGCGGACGATGTCTTGGGCAATAGCAAGTCCGAGACCGGTGCCCCGCCCGGTCCGAGAGATATCTCCTTTATAGAAACGTTCGAACAGGCGTGCCTGCGTCGCCTCATCCATTCCGACGCCGGCATCTTGAATCGAGACGGTCGGACGATCGGCTGCATACGCTTTGATGGTGATCAGCCCCCCGTCATGAGAGGCGTGAATCGCGTTCGTCAACAAGTTGGTCCAGACTTGGGCCAATAAGAGCGGGTCGCCGGTCACGACAAGCGATGTGTCAAGCTCTGTCGCAACGGCGATCCCTTTCTCATCCAGCTGGAACGCATGGCGACGAATGACGTCCTCGATCGATGCGATCACATCAACTTGTTCGGAGAGCGACACGTTCGACTCGTCGAGCCGGGCGAGCAGGAGCAACTGTTTTGTCAAATCCGAGAGGCGATCCGTCTCGTCACGAATGATCCCGGCATACATCAAGGCGTCCCCTTCGGTTCGGGCGGCCAGTTCCGAGGCGTAGCCTTTGATTGAGGTGAGCGGTGTTTGGAATTCGTGCGAGACGCTTGAGACGAAGCGACGCCGTTCACCCTCGGATTTCTCCAGTGAGTCGACCATGTCAGAGAAACGACGGGCGAGGGTTCCAATCTCATCGTTGCGCTCGGTCGGGAGATCGAGCGGACGGGCCCCGGATGCGACGGAGCGGGTCGCATCTGTCAATGTGCGCACCGGTCGGACGATCAGGCTTGTCGATAGGGCGATCAAGATGAAGGCGAGGCCGGTCAGGAGTGCAAAGAACAAGCCGACGAACAAGTGCAATTCTCGGATTTGGGCGCCAAGGTCGGGGCGGATGAAGACGGCATCTTCCCCGTCCAGGCTGAAGCCATACGTGTTGACGACTTCATGGTCGAACAAGCCGAGCCAAAACAAGTGGAACGGATAAGCGCGCATCCCGTCGTAGCGTTCGCCGGACCGGACCGAGGCGATGACGGCTTCGTCGAGTTGCTCGTCCCGGAACGAACCTCCATAGCGGTCGACCTCACCGTCAGGACGCACGACGAGGAGTTGATAGCCCGTCTGAGCGAGCAATCGATAAAAGGCCGATGCCTCACTGTCCGTATGCGTCTCGAAGTAGTCAAGGGCGGCTTGTGCCGTCTGTTCGGTCTTTTCGCTGTAGGACGGCTGCCACCAGACGTAATAGGCGACATTGCTGACGAGAAGGGCGATGGCGCCGGACAAGAGCAAAATCATGAACACGGTCAGGACGATCCGGGTATAGAGCGTCTTCATGGCGAGACCTCGAGCGTATAGCCGACGCCCCGAACCGTTCGAATCGTGATCGTGTCGTCATGCAAGCGGCCTCGGAGTCGTTTGATGTGCACGTCGACGGTCCGGTCGTCGCCCTCAAAGTCAAGGCCCCATACTTGTTCGATCAGTTCATCCCGGGTGAACACCCGGCCCGGGAACGCCGCCAGCTGATAGAGCAGCTCGAACTCCTTTTTCGGCAGGTGGATCGTCTCACTGTTCAGTTCAAGGCGATGATCGCGCAAGTCGAGCTTGAGCGGTCCGACTGTGACGAGTGTGGCCGCATTTTTGGCGTAACGTTTTGCGACGGCTTGAAGGCGGAACAGCAGCTCTTCCGGGATGAACGGTTTTGTCATATAATCATCGGCCCCGTGTTCGAAGCCGCTTCGTTTTTCTTCCCATTCCCCGAGAGCGGTCAATAAAATGACGGGAATGTCCGTCATTTGCTTCAGACGTGAGCAGAGCGTCCGTCCGTCGAGGCCGGGTAGCAAGATGTCGATGATCGCGGCATCGGCAGGGTTCGCCATAAACAGTCGCTCGGCGTCGGCCCCATCCATGACAGCTGTCACCGTATGTCCGGCTCGCTGTAGCGTGGTCTCAACGAGGTGAAGGATAGCCAAATCGTCCTCTACAATCAGTACGTGCATCGCTCTCTTCCTTTCTATCACGACACCGAAAACAGGTGACCCGTGGCAGGTCACCTGCATGTTATGTCGTTTTGGTCAGTTCTTTATGCAAGGCTCGAAGCGCCCGCAAGAAGGCATCTTTGAAATACTTGTCTTCTTGCGCCTCGAGTGTCTCAAGAGCAGAAGCGTCGCCGGCGCTCGCCTTGACGAGCAGGTTGACGACTGTGCCCCACCGCTTGACGTGCTCGGGCTTCGGATGGTTCATCGCGACAGTCAACGTGAACCAGTACGGTTGGTCACGGCGTTGGAGCGTGGCAATCATCTGTTTGGCCGTCATCGCTTCATCCTCGGTTGGTAACGTGGCGGTGGCGAACCAGCCGAGCAGCGCGGCGCTCATCGCCTCGAGCCGGACTTTGGCGTCCGAGTCGATCGGTTCGCGCCCGAACTCGGAAATGTTGACAAAGACGAGTCGGTCTTTCCGGTCGAGGTGGGTGATCCATCCTTTGACCGATTTGAGTTTTTCTTTATCTTTCGACTGGGCTTTCACCGTGTAGCCGTTCAGTTTACCGATGTAAATCCGGAACTGACCGCGATCGAGCTGTTTATCGACCTTGAACTCGATATCTTGGCCCACAGTGAACGGTTGATCCTTTTTGCTGAGCGTCTCGCCTTTCTTCAGCTCAGGCCGGCGCACGATATAGCGGAGTGCCTCCTGCTCGGTCCGATCGTCAAGCGTCCAAAGGTTGTTCGGCGTGACGTTTTTGAAACGGTGTCGTCGGACATAGATGTATTGGTCGAGCGCCTCGACGGCGTCGGCGACGGAATTTTTTCCACTCAAATAGTCGTCTGCGATATCCCGGAGCGTGATCGACTCGAGCCGGTCGATGTGCCCGGCGTATGGGACGTGTCCGACGACGAACAAGGCCGTGGCGATCAATTCACTCTCGCGAGGGGTCAAAGGGCGTTTGGCCATACTGCACTTCCTCTCTTCATGTCATCTCATTCAGTATACCAAAAACAGATTTCGTCATGTTATATGAATCGACTAGATGGAAAATTTTACAGGCAAACAGGATTTCATGGATTGATTGCGAATACTTGAATATGATAGAGCTACGCGGATGTTGAGATGAGGTGATGAGATGAAGTTATCGATCGAACCGGGGGATTACGTAGTATTGATTGAAATCAGCAAGGAAGTATTGAAATGTACGTCCCTCGACCAGGCCGACTATGTCGACCGAGACCGCTATGAATTGGTCGGCCGGATGAGTGAACGGCTCCCGGCCGAGGTGATCGTCCCTTCTATCATCGACTATATTCGGTTCGGTAGTGGATATATCGGCGACAATATCGTCTGGGACACACAGACGGAATCGTTTTTCTGTCAACAGTTCGAGACGATTGATGGATCTCCGCTCGGTGAGGACCTCGACGGATTCACACCCGATCCGTATCGGACGGAACTGGCGCGTTATTATACGTATTTGACCATCGGAAAGATTGTCGACTATGAGATGGATGAGCCTGACGAACCGAGCTATTGGTGAGCGTCGAAAAAATGTCACAATCTATTTTTAGAAAAAAAGGGAAATTGATTCCGTAATTTGAGATAATGGTGGTATCTTAGGAAGTTTGGAATGGAGCGGTAGGCGATGAAGAAAATGATGCTTATAGCGGCGCTTGCGCTGCTCGTGCCGACGTCGGTGGACGCGGCGAAACCGGTCGTGTTGGAGAAACATGGTTACGTCGTGGCCGAGCCGAGGGTTGGGAACCAATATTATATCAAGCAAACAGGCACCGATTTGGCGTGGAACACGACGCGTGGTGCTTCAGACATCGTAATCGCTCTGATTGACTCGTCGGCAGACCGTAGTCATAAAGAACTTTATAATGTCCCTCGCGTCGTCAATTCGATGAAAGGGCCATACAGCGTCGATTATCATGGGACGCATACGGCCGGCATCATGGCGGGTCGTCATAACAAGTTTGGGATGGCCGGACTTGCTCCGAACGTACGCTATCATTTTTATAACGTCTTCTATGGGAAAAACTCGGAGTACACGGATTCTTGGACCGTCGCCAAAGCGGTTGATACGGCCGTGGCGAAGGGGGCGAACATCATCAACCTGTCGCTCGGCGGACAAGATTACGATCAAGTCCTTGCCGATTCGATTCGCCGGGCCCGAGCTAAAGGAGTCATCATCGTCGCGTCGGCCGGAAACGATGGGAAGAAGACCGTCTCGTTCCCGGCCAATATGAAGGAAGTCATCGCGGTCGGGGCGATTGATGCGAACCATCGCGTCGCTAACTTCAGCAATATGAGTAGCCAAGTCAAAATCGTTGCACCAGGCGTGAATGTCCTCTCACTCGGAGTGAAAAATAGTTTTGTTTATATGGACGGCACGTCAATGGCCGCGCCGATGGTATCGTCGGGTCTCGCGCTTGTCAAGTCGGTCAATCCGTTCTTGACACCGGCCGAAGTGGAAGGCTTGATTCAAAAGATGCCAAAGGCTAGTGGTAAGACATATACGGAGTTGAACACGAAGCGGCTCCTCGATCACACACCGAGACCGATTACCATTACGGCACCTTTAGTAATTAAAAGTAACTACGTTAAGGAAGCAAGAATGACGACTATGAAGAAACAGAACTTAAAATCAACGTATGCACTTTATCAGGGAACTCGAAAAGTTAAGACTCTTTCAATTTCAGATTCACCGTTTACAATGTATGCAGCTGGTGACTGGTTACCTTCTGGAAAGTATACCTTGCAAGGTGCAGTAACCGATGGAAAGTATAAACGCTCTTTTACTCGCTCATTTTCTTATATTAGTCCGGTTAAGACAATGGTTTCGATTAAAGCTACAGAAGTCGGTATGTTCGAATTGGCGACAACTCGAAAAGGGATCGTCACCGTGCTCGATGCGAACAAAAAAATCGTTTATGAGGCGCTTCACGTACCGGGCAAGTTCCCGGTCCGGAGCGACACGGGAGCTACGTACACGGTCGTCTTGAAACCGACCGACGTCTCTGAGAAAGTGGTGACGGTCAAGTATACGCCGCAACCGGTCCAAGCCGAGACGGACAAATCGGCGGAATCGACATGAAAAACACCCGGAGCCAGCGCTTGGCTCCGGGTGTTGATTTATGCTTTCGTGATGGCTTCACCGCTCCAACGAATGTTCGCTTCTAAGACGTTGCCGTTGTCGTCGATATGTTCAAAACTCAGTTTCCCGTCGACGATGATCTCGCAGAGGCCGACGCGGACGTCGTCGCTCCAGGCGCGACGTGTCTGTGTCGACGCGTCGAACGTCGGGATTGATTCAGGAAAACGTTCCTGTAAGTGGGCCAAGTTATGATGGTCGAAGTGATACGAACGTTTGGACAATTCATTTGGTGCTTTGATGTCAAACGGCTCGAATCCTCGAACGAGTCGATTATTCCGGTAGAAGGCGAACACGCCGTTGTTCGGGTGGAGCGCTTTAATGTCATCGATTTCAATCACATAGGTCAGTCGTTGAATCCAACCGTTTTTTGCATCTTGACGCATCAAAATCCCTCCTTGTTCAATGGAACACGCCTTATTTTAGCGCTGACGCCCATGAAAATCAAGTTCAGGTTCTCGGTTGTCATTTCGCGGGTTATCCGCTACAATGGGTAAAGTGACTATGAGGTCTGGGCAATCGCGGGACGCAAGTCTTGAGGAAAGTCCATGCTCGCACAGCCTGTGATGGCTGTAGTGATCGTGCTACACGAAAAGATAAGTGTAGGCAACGCAAGTTGACGGCAGAAGAAGCACCTAAGTCCTCGGATATGGTGCAAGCTTCTTGAAAGTGCCACAGTGACGGAGTCTGATCGGAAACGTTCAGAGTGGAACGAGGTAAACCCCACGAGCGAGAAACCCAAACTATGGTAGGGGAACTTCCTGACTGGAACCGAACGGAACGGAAGGCGCCAATCGGCGCAGATAGATGATTGTCACTCCATCGTGCCAGGGAGACCGTTATGAGCACCGGAGTACAGAACATGGCTTACAGGGCAGCATAGTCTCTCATTTAACATTGACCAGGAGTTCAAGCAATCCTACTTGAGCTCCTTTTTACATGACCATTTTAGGAGTTACACTATAGAAAGAAGGGATAGTATGGCAAAACGTAAACTGATCGCCACCGCGGCGATGGGCATCGAGGCTCTCGTCGCCAAAGAAGTACGTGACCTCGGCTACACGTGTGAGGTCGAGAACGGACGCGTCTATATCGACGCGGAGATGGAGGACATTCCACGTCTCAACCTTTGGCTCCGGACGGCCGACCGCGTCAAACTCGTCGTCGCCGAGTTCAAAGCGACGACGTTCACGGAACTGTTCGACGGTGTGGTCGAACTGCCTTGGACGGATCTCATGCCGTGGGACGCCCGGTTCATCGTCGACGGCCGCTCGGTCAAGTCGAAGTTGTTCTCGATCCGCGACTGTCAGAAAATCACGGAGAAGGCGATTGTCGACGCGATGCAACGCGGATACGACAAGCCGGGCGAGTGGCTTCCGAAGACAGGGGCGTACTATCCAATCGAAGTCGCCTTGTTGAAAGATGTGGCGACAATCACGATCGACACGTCAGGTGACGCGCTTCACCGTCGTGGCTACCGTGAGCTCCACTCACAGGCGCCGCTCAAAGAGACGATGGCGGCGGCGATGATTCAGCTGACGAACTGGAAGCCGGACATGCCGTTCTACGACGTCTTCACCGGTTCGGGGACGCTCGCCATCGAGGCGGCGCTCATCGGCCGCAACATCGCGCCGGGTCTCAACCGTGAGTTCTGTTCACAAGACTGGCCGTGCGTGCCGAAGAAGGCCTGGTATGATGCCATCAATGAAGCAAACGATACAGCCGAGTGGGACAAACCGCTTAAAATCTACGGCATCGACCTCGACCCACGCATGGTCAAGCTCGCCAAGGATAACGCCGAGCTCGCCGACGTCCGTGACGCGATCACGTTCGTCCACAGTGACGCGGCTGCCTTGAAGCCGAAAGAAGAGTACGGCGTCATCATCGGGAACCCGCCATATGGGGAACGGTTGCAGACCGAAGAAGAGATTATCGACCTGTACGAGCGGATCGGGCAACAGTTCGCCAAGTATCCGGGTTACAGCGTCTATATGTTGACGAGCTATGAGGACTTCGAGAAAGCGTACGGCCGTCCAGCGACGAAACGCCGTAAGCTGTACAACGGAAATATTGAGACGCAATACTACCAGTATTATGGTTTACGTCCAAAAAGACGCTCAACAGAGACGTTTGTAGAGGGTAAGTAATCACCCATTGCACACTAATTGCACACTTTTTGTTTTTTTCTGCCGCAGACACACGAAAACCGCTCCCTAGAGCGGTTTTTTTACGTCCTCGATCATGGTGGAGAAGAGCTCGGCCGTATCTCCCTGAGTAGTGTGCAATACGTGAGCGTAGATATCCATCGTCGTCTTGGCATCGGCATGCCCCAGACGTTCTTGGATGACCTTCGCATGGACACCGGCCTTGATGAGCAGCGTCGCATGGGTATGTCGTAACTCACGCATCGTGATCTCAGGAATCTCGGCCGTTTTGACGGTCAGGGTATGGCGTCGTCGCAATCCGGAATACCAGACATGGGCGCCCTTGATGCCGAGGCAGACAAGGTCCTCGTCGTTGCGCCATCCGAACTTGACCATGTCATACTTCTGACGAAGCCGCGACTTCTCGAGGAAGCGGATCAACTGGTCGGGGATGGTGACGACCCGCACCTTTTTCCCTTTGGTCTGCTCGAACGAATAGCCGCCCTTCGTCTCGATGGCGGTACGGGCAATCGTGATCTGTTTCCGGTCGAAGTCGATGTCGGACCAACGGAGGGACGTCGCCTCGCGGGCACGCATGCCGGTATAGGCGATCAGGTGGACCGCTGTACGATAACCATTCGCCATCGTCTCATCCGCCGTCTCGAGGTAACGTCTCAGCTCATCAGGCGTGAGCGTCTTGTATTCTTTCAAGCCCTCCGACAGTTTCTCGACGGCAGCCATCGGGTTGTCACCTTTATAATAGCCCAGACGGCGCGCCCAGGAGAAGAAGCCGACATAGACGCTCCGGCGAATGTTGACGGTGTTCGGCTGTAAGCCAGAGTCGAGGTATTCACGGAGTAAACGTAGGCAGTGCTGCGGTTTCACGTTGTCCATGTTCAGGCGCTTGAACCAACCCGGCACGTTCTCGACGAAACTCGTGTATGAGTGGTACGTCGTCTTGGTCATCGTCGTCTTGATGTAAAACTCGAGCCAGTCATCGAGCACCTCGCCGACCCGTCCTTTCGGACGTACCTTGACGAACTCGCCTTCCTTCTGCGCTCGGATTTGGTCGGCGACCTAATATTCGACCGTCTTCTTTCGCTCGTCGGAGAAGTAGCGCTGCACGCGCTTGCCTTCCTCGTTGAACCCCAGAGAGAGTCGAACCTCCCATTTGCCGGTCTTCTCGTTCTTCTTGCTGTTTGCCATGATGTTCACTCCTTTGGAATAAGGGGTCTTCGGAATATATAGTGGAATTACTTTCTTAATAGTTTAAAAACAACTGGTGTTTAAATCGGATTTTCTGGTGGGATGTTAGGATAATCAATAATATTATATAAAAGTATCAATCACATACGAGTGATACTTTGGGAAAAAAATAAAATAGTCCAATTTACTTGACCGTGTACTATGGTACACGGTTTATAATATTCATGGGGTGAAATAAGATGATTTATCGCATTAGTGAGTTTGCAGATAAATGTGGAGTTAATAAAGAAACGATCAGATATTACGAGCGAAAAAATTTATTACAAGAACCTCACCGAACGGAAGCTGGTTATCGGATATATTCATATGATGACGTTAAGCGTGTTGGGTTTATTAAACGAATACAGGAACTTGGTTTTTCTTTAAGCGAGATTTATAAATTACTTGGTGTTGTAGATAAAGATGAAGTTCGTTGTCAAGATATGTTCGAATTTGTTTCTAAAAAACAAAAGGAAGTGCAAAAACAAATAGAGGATTTAAAACGAATTGAAACTATGTTAGACGACTTAAAACAACGATGTCCAGATGAAAAGCAATTACATTCGTGTCCAATAATAGAAACATTAACATGAGAGATTAATTAACGAAAGGAGCTTTTTTATGAATAAATTTAAGGTAAACATTTCAGGAATGACTTGTACGGGTTGTGAAAAACACGTAGAATCAGCACTTGAAAAGATAGGTGCTAAAAATATTGAGTCTAGTTATCGTCGTGGTGAAGCAGTATTTGAACTGCCCGATGATATTGAGGTTGAAAGTGCAATAAAGGCGATTGATGAAGCAAATTACCAAGCCGGAGAAATTGAAGAAGCATCATCACTAGAAAACGTGGCGTTAATTAATGAAGACAATTATGACCTTCTTATTATTGGTTCTGGTGCTGCTGCCTTTTCTTCGGCAATTAAAGCTATAGAATACGGTGCAAAAGTTGGAATGATTGAGCGTGGAACGGTTGGGGGAACCTGTGTGAATATTGGCTGTGTTCCGTCAAAAACTCTTCTTAGGGCAGGGGAAATCAATCATTTATCAAAAGACAATCCGTTTATAGGTTTACAAACATCCGCTGGAGAAGTGGATTTAGCTAGTTTAATCACGCAAAAGGATAAATTGGTGAGCGAACTTCGGAATCAAAAATATATGGATTTAATTGATGAATATAATTTTGATTTAATTAAAGGTGAAGCAAAATTCGTTGATGCTAGTACGGTTGAGGTCAATGGGGCAAAGTTATCTGCAAAACGCTTTTTAATTGCAACAGGTGCATCGCCTTCGTTGCCCCAAATTTCAGGACTTGAAAAAATGGACTATTTAACTAGTACAACACTTCTTGAGTTAAAGAAAATACCAAAACGATTAACTGTAATTGGTTCAGGATACATTGGAATGGAGCTTGGACAACTATTTCATCATTTAGGTTCAGAAATAACGCTTATGCAAAGAAGTGAGCGACTTTTAAAGGAGTATGATCCTGAGATTTCAGAGTCAGTTGAAAAAGCGTTAATTGAACAGGGTATAAACCTTGTCAAAGGGGCAACTTTTGAGCGTGTTGAACAAAGTGGAGAGATAAAAAGGGTTTACGTAACAGTAAATGGCAGTAGAGAAGTCATTGAATCAGATCAGTTACTTGTTGCTACTGGAAGAAAACCAAATACGGATTCTTTAAATTTAAGTGCAGCAGGTGTTGAAACTGGAAAAAATAATGAAATCCTGATCAATGATTTTGGTCAAACAAGTAATGAAAAGATTTATGCAGCAGGAGATGTGACGTTAGGACCACAATTTGTATATGTAGCAGCCTATGAAGGTGGAATTATTACTGATAATGCTATTGGTGGATTAAACAAAAAAATAGATTTATCGGTAGTTCCTGCTGTTACGTTTACGAATCCGACGGTTGCAACGGTTGGTTTAACAGAAGAACAAGCAAAAGAGAAAGGGTATGATGTGAAGACATCTGTATTACCTTTAGATGCTGTTCCAAGAGCAATTGTAAACCGTGAAACAACCGGTGTATTTAAACTAGTAGCAGATGCAGAAACACTAAAAGTATTAGGGGTTCATATTGTATCTGAGAATGCAGGAGATGTCATCTATGCAGCATCATTAGCTGTTAAATTTGGCTTAACGATAGAAGATTTAACAGAAACCCTAGCACCATATTTAACAATGGCTGAAGGGCTAAAATTAGCTGCACTTACGTTCGATAAAGATATTTCGAAATTATCTTGTTGTGCAGGCTAAGGGAACTTTTTTACAACTCCCTATTCAAGTGAACCAGCTAATGCTTTAAGGGATTTTCTAAGTGCATTTGTGGTCACAAAAATAATTTAACACTGATGATTTCGACATCAAATCTATAATTGATACCTTAACACCGCAGAGTAATAAAGGATGAATAATATGTCAGACTTATTATCCCTACCAGACATTAAAACAATAGAACCGCCACAAGAAAATGAAACCGATATGATGTTTAAAGTTGAAGCAGTCGGACCACCTGAACGTTGTCCTGAATGTGGTTTTGACAAGTTGTACAAACACAGTTCAAGAAATCAACTAATTATGGATTTGCCCATTCGTTAAAAGCGAGTGGGCTTACAATTGAACCGTAGACGATACAAGTGTCGTGAATGCGGATCTACCTTCTGGGAACGCCTAATATCTGTAGATGAAAAGCGTAGTATGACCAAAAGGCTTTTAAAGTCCATTCAAGAGCAATCCATGTCTAAGACCTTTGTAGAAGTCGCAGAAAGCGTTGGTGTTGACGAGAAAACCATTAGGAACGTTTTTAAGGACTATGTGGCACTCAAAGAACGTGAATACCAGTTTGAAACTCCTAAGTGGCTTGGGATAGACGAGATACATATTATCCGTAGACCTCGGCTTGTATTGACTAATATTGAACGCAGGACTATTTATGACATCAAGCCTAACCGTAACAAGGAAACAGTCATCCAACGTCTTTCAGAAATCAGTGACAGGACTTACATTGAGTACGTCACAATGGATATGTGGAAGCCCTACAAAGACGCAGTGAACAATCCTTCCACACGCTAAAGTTGTCGTAGATAAGTTTCATGTAGTTAGAATGGCTAATCAAGCCTTAGATAACGTCAGAAAGTCTTTGAAAGCCCATATGAGCCAAAAAGAAAGACGTACCCTTATGCGTGAAAGGTTTATCCTTCTAAAGCGTAAACACGATCTAAATGAACGTGAATCATTCCTCTTAGATACTTGGTTAGGTAATCTTCCTGCTTTAAAAGAAGCCTATGAACTCAAAGAAGAGTTTTACTGGATATGGGATACTCCTGATCCAGATGAAGGTCATCTTCGTTATAGTCAATGGAGACACCGTTGTATGTCCAGCAACTCTAAAGACGCATATAAAGACCTCGTGAGAGCCGTAGACAACTGGCATGTCGAAATATTCAACTACTTTGATAAAAGGCTCACTAATGCTTATACGGAGTCAATTAACAGCATTATTAGGCAGGTAGAGCGAATGGGTAGAGGTTACTCGTTTGATGCCTTACGAGCCAAAATCCTTTTCAATGAGAAGCTCCATAAAAAGCGTAAGCCACGATTTAATTCAAGTGCTTTCAATAAAGCTATGTTATACGATACTTTCAATTGGTATGAAGTGAATGATCACGACATTACAGACAACTTTGGTGTCGATTTTTCCACACTTATTAAGAATTTGGAGAAGGGTGATTTATAAGCCCTTTTCCACCATGAAATCCGAATACCCAAGATATTTAGCGTTTATGTATAAAGGCATCGTTTAAGTATAGAGTTACTATTATAAGACAGGATAATGATTTGTTTTATTAAATTATATAAACCATATTGCACAGAATCGTATTTATATTGCATTGCACACTGCATTGCAGACTAGGTGGATAATTAATGGTGTCAACCCAATCATTTTACTTCGTATGGATATCAAGAGATGGTGATTGATAACGGATGGAATGTTATAAACAGTACTACCAGTTTTTCGGCAAGCGTCCGCCGAGACGTCCTGTTGAGTCGGCTGACTCAAAATAACAATTGGTCGAAGGATCGTAGACACTCGTCTATGGTCCTTTTTTTGCTTGATTTTATGTTTTACAATATCGAAGGGCCGACAATTCAATCTCATATCGACGCGCCATAAAAAAACGCTCTCCCTTTGATCAGGAAGAGCGTGACGTCGATGATTCTTTCATATCGTTGTGGGTGATCCCGATAGCTTATTCTCCGACCATCCCGTCGCCATCATTGTCATGCATGTAAGGATAGAGCCAATGATCGCTTGTGATCGGCATGCTGAACCCGGCATCTTTTGCTTCTTGGATCGTCACTTGGCCGTTCCCATTCATATCGATGCTCGCGACGTCACCGTCTTCAGACACGGACTCGGCTTCAGTCGCACTCTCGGTCAGCCCGAGCGACTCGTTCACCTCGTCCGGGTTCACGTTGTCGAACGAATCGGTAATGACATTTCCTTTGACAGTGTATGTGTACTCATAGTGTGAAGGGATTTGCGTCTCCGTATCCGGATAGGTGATGATGGCCTCGAAGTCGGTCGCGCCGCCTGCGCTCCGGATCACGCTCTCCATGTACGCCTGGTCCCCGTGGCGGTTGAGCGTGCTGTCTTGCGGAGTGATGTTGAAGGCGTTCGAGACGCCGCCGAGCGAATCGGCGATGACGTGCCCTTCGTCGAGGTCGCGATGCTCGACACCAGGCACTTTCGCCTCGTCTGAATAATAGCGACCCGAAGACGTGACGTCCTCGAGCTCATCATCTTGCAAGACGATCTCGTCGGCGAGCACTTTCACGAGTTGTCCGTGCTCGTTCGTGAACGCCCAGTACTCGCGTTCCCCGTATCCGATATCGACGACGACATTATGCTCGCGGTCGCCTGACAAATCTCCACCCTCGACTTCAATCAAGTCGTAGCCCGTGAAGTGATCGTTCGTTTCGGTCTGGTCAGGGGGCTCCGTCTCAACGGTAACCTGTTCCTGAGGTTCCGTCTTCGACTCGGGATTCGGTTCTGTCTCGTTCGTGCAACCGGCCAACAACAGCATGGCCAGCGGGAAGGCAAGATAAGTAAGATTGTTTTTCATGTTAAAACTCCTATGTCTTTGATGCATACTTGTCCATTCTAGGAATCTTCGCCCACATTTTCAAGCAAACGGATTGGAGGCGGTTTTAATCGTGCTTCCGACAAACGAGACAGATTTTGTCACAGATGGGGGAGGCGTCGCCCTAGGTAAGAATGGTACAATGGGGGAGAACGGGTCGAACAGGGGGCTCTCGAGCGATTTGAGTCGCACACCCGAGGCGTTTCAATCATTTCGTTTCAGGCTATACATACGTATACATCGCTTGAGAGGAGACATATCATGCAGACATATACGATTGAATATGCGTTTCAAGATAAGGAACAGACGACACGAACGTGTGAAGTCGAGCTCGACCGGACGCCAGATTTAAAGGATAATGAGCAACTCGCCGACCTATATCAAATCGTGTCGGATGCGATTCGCAAGCCGATCACGAGTTTTGAGATTCTTGCCGTCCATTAAGTGAACCATCGACCCCGGGCGTACGCCATGGGGTTTTGTTCAGTCCATCGAAGAGGAGAGAAGTTGAAATGAAGATCGTGGTTGTTGGGTTAGGGGATGTCGTGAAAAAAGCGTATTTACCGGTTTATGCCGGATTAGAAGGGGTGGACGTCTATCTCGTCTCGAGAGATGAGGCGAAAGCGGGGCAGCTCGTCGACAAATACCGATTCAGCGGCCATTACCGGTCGTTACAAGACGTGCCGCTCGATGAGGTGGATGGCGTGTTGATCCATTCGACGACGTCGGCCCACGCGGACCAGGTCGGCTACGTGCTCGAGCGGGGCGTCCATGTGTTCATCGATAAGCCGGTCACGTTCTCGCTCGACGAGACGGAGCGGCTCGTGCGGCTCGCGGCAGACAACGGGGTCGAACTCGTCACCGGCTTCAATCGTCGTTTCGCGACGGCGACGGCGGCCTTGAAGGAAGTCACGGACCAAAACCTCGTCCTCATTCAAAAGAATCGCACGTATCAACCGGCGACGCTCCGAGAGTTCATCATCGAGGATTTCGTCCACGTCGTCGACACGCTCCGTTACTTGACGAGGCTCGCACCGGTTGAGAATTTGTCGGTGCGGACGCGCTATGAAGGAGAGACGCTGAAACAGTTGCAGATTCAATTCACGGCGGGTGGGATCGAAGCGCTCGGGATCATGAACCGCGACAACGGTTGTACGGAAGAAGTGATGGAAGTGATGTCTCCGCGTCTGAAGCGGGTGTCCCGCGACGTCGAGCGCGTGTATGACTTCACGCGCGACGGCATGCTCGAGCGGGCTCTGAGTCCGTGGGAGTCGAACCTTATGCGTCGCGGCTTCACGACGATGATCGATGCGTTCATCAAGTTACTGAACGGCGAACCGAACGAGTCGGTGCTCGCTGCTGATAGTCTGACGACGCATGCGCTCTGTGAACGCATACTAGAAGAGGCTTCGCGCTGACCGTCTCGTTTCTGCGGTCCGTCGAGCGGGTAATAACTCCGTAAAAGGAGGGGATGCGCATGGACATTCGCGAGCTCGTCATGCAGGCGAATGATTTGTTATGGACGTACGTACTCATTTTTGTATTGATTGCCGGTGGGCTTTATTTCACGATTCGGATGGGGTTCGTCCAGTTCCGGATGCTGCCCGAGATGTTCAAGCTGTTATTCGTCAAAGGGATCAAGCACGAAAAAGGACAAGTATCGTCGTTTCAGGCGTTCGCCATCGGGACGGCAGCACGGGTCGGGACCGGGAATATCGCCGGCGTCTCGACCGCGATCGCACTCGGGGGACCGGGTGCCGTGTTTTGGATGTGGCTCATCGCGTTGATCGGTTCGGCGTCAGCGTTCGTCGAGAGCACGCTCGCCCAAGTGTACAAAGTGCATGACGGCAAGGCGTGGCGCGGCGGACCGGCCTACTATATCGAACGGGCGCTCGGCCAGCGATGGCTCGGCGTCGTTTTCGCCATTCTGATCACGTTCGCGTTTGGATTTGCATTCAACTCGGTCCAGGCCAACACGATCGCCTTGTCGGTCAACAACGTCTTCGAGATCGATACGCTTTGGATCGGAATTATTTTGGCCGTCGTGACGGGGATCGTCATCTTCGGTGGGATCCGGTCCATCTCGACGCTGTCAGGGATTATCGTCCCAATCATGGCTGGCGGTTATATCTTGCTCGCCCTGTGGGTCGTCTTGACGAATTTGGAGGTCGTCCCGGCCGTATTCTCGGCCATTTTCTCAGAAGGTGTGCTCGGGTTCCGACAACTGCTTGGCGGAGCGGTCGGTGCGGCCGTCTTGCAAGGGATTCGCCGAGGCTTGTTCTCGAACGAGGCGGGGATGGGGTCGGCCCCGAACGCGGCTGCGACCGCCGAGGTCAGTCACCCGGTCAAGCAAGGTCTCATTCAGTCACTCAGCGTGTTCGTCGATACGCTCTTTATCTGTACGGCGACGGCGATGATCGTCCTCATCTCCGGCGTGCCGGGTTCAGAAGATTTCCAAGGCATCGAACTTGCCCAAGAGGCGCTCCTCACCGAGATCGGGCCGGTCGCGACATCGCTCATGACGATCGCGATTTTATTGTTCGCCTTCAGCTCGATCTTGGCAAACTATTATTACGGGGAGACGAACATCGAGTTCATCTCGGAACGGAAAGTGTATCTCGTCATTTACCGGATCGCCGTCATCGGGATGGTGTTGTTCGGTTCGGTCCGTTCGGCCGGGCTTGTCTGGTCGATCGCCGACATCTTCATGGGTCTGATGGCACTCGTCAACATGTACGCCATCTTCCGGCTCAGTAAAGTCGCAAAACTGTTGCTTGATGATTACGTGGCCCAGAAACGAGCAGGGCGCGATCCGGTGTTCAATCGGGACGACGTCGAGCTACCAGGGAAAGAGCACGTCGAAGCATGGGAAGCGAAACGAGAGAATATTAGTTGAGCGTAAGGCAAGGATTGACGTACAGCGCCAGCCTTGCCTTTGCTTGTTAAATCTTTTTATTTCACGTACCGCATTTATATAATAAAAATAGAAAAGAGCGCACGACATGATACAACCCTTTCTTCACACATTCAAACGATTTTTTGCCGAACGATTCTTCGATCAAGCCGCGATGTTGGCTTACTATTTCATCCTGTCCACATTCCCATTTCTATTGTTCGTCCTCGGTATCGTCGGGTGGCTGCCGTTCTCGAGCGGAGACGTCATCTCGGCGTTGTCTTTGGTGATGCCCGAGGCGAGTTATCGATTGTTACAAGGGAACATCGAGGCCATTTTTGATGATTCGAGACTACGCTTGGCCTCGCTCAGCATCTTACCGGCACTTTGGATCTCTTCGATGGCCGTCCAATCGCTCGTTCGCTCCTTAAACGACGCCTATCGACTGATCCGAAACAAAGCGTTCTGGCGCGGGGTGTTGCAAGACATCGCCGTGACGCTCGCGCTCATGTTCGTTTTGCCGTTCTCGTTGCTCGTCCCGGTCATCGAGACGGCGCTACGAGAGTTGGCGACCCATATCATCTTTATCGATGACATCGTCGCCCGATATGCCCAGATTTGGTTCTACTTCCGTTGGATCATCGGGACACTCATCCTGTTCAGTGTCTTCCTGCTCGTCTATAAGTGGTTGCCGAGCCATCGCGGTACATTCCGAGACAGCTGGGCCGGGGCGGCTTTTGCGACAATCGGCATCTTGACAGTTTCGAACGTATTCAGCTACTATTCACAGTATGCAAACTATGAACAGTTTTACGGTCAGCTCGGTGCCTTTATCATCTTGTTGATCTGGTTTTACCTGGCGGCCTCGGTCATCCTTCTCGGGGGACTCCTGAACGCCACGCTCATCGAACAAAAAGAAATATCCGGTTGACGTGTAAATCGTTGTTATCAATCTTTGATTCAGGGAATGATATCGATAAGATCACATCTTTTAATCGGAGGTGGGAAACATGGATATGCAACGGCTCGTACACAATCGTCGTTTCATCGATCAAACATTGTTTTACCTCGCCTTACAATTATGGAAGTGGGTCATGTTACTGCCGATCTTGTTCTATTTGGACGTTGAGATGAGTAGCGCTCCGTTCACCCAGTATGTGATGGTCAGTCTGTTACTGTACGTTGCCTTCCGCGTCATGCAGTACGTGATTGCCGGTCGAGCCTCTTTGATGGAGCTCCTTGAGTTCGGTTATGCGGTCTTATCGCTTCTGCTCGTCCTCTCGTTACTGCTTGAAGTGGCCGCCTCACCGGGAGCCATCGCTTTGATCATTGGTGTGTTCTTGGTTCATCCGTCGCTCGCCTTGCATCATTACCGTGACTTCTCGGAGCGGAAATGGTTGAACAAACAGTTTCAACTGTTTAGCCCGATGTTACGAAAAGGTGAGATTCCAGTCCATGTGCTCGTATTGACAGAGGATGAAATCATCATCACGGCAGAGAGTGGTAAAGAATACACGTATCGACATATTTACTGGGGCGGGTTCTATATTGAAAATGTCTCATGAAGGTGGTCTAGTCATTGAATAGTATCATTGTGATGGTGTTTTGGATCGTGACGTTTATCGTATTCTTCAAAGGGGCGTTCGACATGTGGCGCGAATGGCGCACCACGAAACAACGCTCTGTGTTATATTTTTTTATCGTCTTGATGCTCACCTGGTTCTGGTTCAACCCATATCAGCTGACGGCGCTACATCCGTTCGTCTTGATGGCGTACTATTGGAACCGTAACCGATGGATGCGCAATGCAATGCTCGTCCTTGTGTTGGTACCATTTTTCATTCAATTATGGTTCATGGCGAGAGCGATGTAATCGAGTCTCAAGCCCGCAGATATGATATCTGCGGGCTTTTCTTTAATGCATTGATCACAATGTTCTATAAAACAAGCCGCGTTAGAGTAAAGATACGTGACCGTGCGCAACAAAAAAAACGCGAGCCGTTCGGCCCGCGTTTTTGATTGATGTTATTCTTTTTTCGCAACGGCGAGCTCAGCTTCCATTTCACTGAATTCACGGTTGATTCGTTTTTGTTCACGTTGGCTCGTGAACGTGCTGACGAGAACGATGGCAAGCATACTGAGGAAGAAGCCTGGCACCATCTCATAAATCACGCTCGAGAGTCCAGTCACGATCCAAAGGATGACCGTAATGGCACCGACAAGGATTCCGGCGAGGGCACCTTGACGCGTCATCTTGTTCCAATAGAGCGACAACAGAATCGCTGGACCAAAGGCTGAACCGAAGCCTGCCCATGCATAGCCGACGAGCGTCAAAATCGTGTTCGACGGGCTGAGCGACATGAGAGTCGCGACAACTCCGACCGTTAAGACACCGATTCGACCGGCGAGAACCATCGTCTTCTCACTTGCTTCTTTATTGAAGAACTTGCGATAGAAGTCTTCTGTCAACGCTGACGATGTCACGAGAAGCTGTGACGATACGGTCGACATGACCGCTGCTAGAATCGCAGCGAGCAAGAATCCAGTGATGAACGGGTGGAACAATACTTCTGAGAAGCGGATGAACACCGTTTCCGGGTCAGCCAGGGCATTTCCTTGACCACGGAAGTAGGCGATTCCGACGAGACCTGTCATAACGGCACCGATGATCGAGACTGTCATCCAGCCCATACCGATACGGCGTGCCGTCTTCAATGATTTCACATCACGGATCGCCATAAAGCGGACGATGATGTGCGGTTGACCGAAGTAACCAAGTCCCCAAGCGAGGAGACCGATAATCCCGAGCGTCGACGTCCCTTTAAAGAGGTCGAACAAATCCGTGTTGAGCGTCGTGGCCGTGTTGACGGCGTTAGAAACACCACCGACGTCTGTCAAAGCGACGATTGGGACGAGGACGAGCGCAAGAAACATGATGACACCTTGTGCAAAGTCCGTCCAACTAACGGCTGTAAAACCACCGAAGAGCGTATAAAGAATGACGACGCTAATCGTCACGATGACGCCCATCTGATAGTCAAGCCCGAACGAGCTTGCGAACAACTTCCCACCAGACACAAGTCCGGCTGACGTGTAGAACGTGAAGAAGATGATGATAACGGATGCAGACAGGATCCGTAGCCAGTTCGAGTGATCTCGGAACCGATTCTCTAAAAAGTCAGGAATCGTGATCGAGTCATTTGCCATCTCCGTGAAGACGCGTAGACGGGGAGCGACTAACAAGTAGTTCAAGTAAGCTCCGATGACCAATCCAACGGCTAACCAAATCGCTGATAATCCCGTAGCGTACATTGCGCCCGGAAGTCCCATTAACATCCAACCACTCATATCCGAAGCTCCGGCTGACATGGCGGTAACACCTGGCCCCATTTTACGGCCACCTAACATATAATCTGATGAATCGGTCGTTCGCTTATAGGCGACGTATCCGATGAGGAGCATCATCACGAGATAAAGCGCGATGGATACCCATTCTTGCCATAACATTTGATTACCTCCTGTACGTGTTCAATTGTTGTCGTTTTATCAATCGTAGTCCAACCATGTGTGAATCTCACACAAATGCGTCAAACTTGAATGACTCGGCGAACTTGTGACTAACCATAACGGACCTACTCAATCATTGCAAACTGTCATCTTTTCATAAAAATGGCTCTAAAGCGCATTGTATCAATGGATAAGGCCGATATTTTTCACGGTTAAAGCTTAAATATTCTGACAATTAGTCATATAGGTGTTATCCCTGTGTCATCTGATTGTCATATAACTCGTCTATTTTCTGATGTTTTAACACAACCACCCGCTCTTCCCTGTACAGGGAAGAGCGGGTGGTTGATGTCCATTTATTCATAAGTAATGCCGAAAGCAATCTGTTCAACCGTACGCATCGTCGGGAACGTCTGTCCTGACTTGGCCTGCATGGTTACCAAAGCGTATTGTTTGCCGTCGCGTTCCATCAAGAACACCATCGTGTAGCCTGATTCGTCCGTATATCCGGTTTTCGTTGCGGTGACAAGCTTCGAATAGTGGATGCTCCGCTTGTTGATGGCTGATCCGAGATGATACCACCAACGTCGTTTCAAATCTCCGTCCTGATCGACAAACTTCGCCTCGTATTCGTACGTCCCGGCGATGTCGACTAGCTCTGGATACGTGCCGAACGCGTAAGTGATTTTAGCCATGTCGAGTGCAGTCGTAAAGTGTTCCGGGTCGGAGTAGCCGTGCGCATTCCGAAATTGGGTCCCGGTCAACCCGAGTACTTTCGAACGGGCGTTCATCAAGTCGACGAACTCGGATGTCGAACCGCTTACGTATTCTGCGAGGCTATTGGCGGCGTCATTCCCCGACTCGAGTAACGTCGCATAGAGCGCCTGGCGGACAGTGAGTCGGTCACCGACTGCGAGATGGACGATGTGACTGTCCCACGGGATATCGAGTGTCGACTGTTTCACGGTGACCACGTCTTTGTCGAGCTCGTCTTTGTCGACTGCCGTCTCATAAGCGAGGAGGGCGGTCATCAGTTTTGTCGTACTAGCGGGAAAGACGCGTTCCGATGCGTTCTTATCCACTAAAATCTGACCGTCCGTCAAATTGACGAACGCCATCGACCCGACGAGCAGATCCGGTGTATCGGCTGCTGCAATCGGTTGATGTGTCCATTCCTTGATTGGAATCTCCGGGAAAGTTGGTCCGGATTTGACGGGGACGGCTACCGGAGCGGATGGTTCTGCTTTTGGTTCTGAGTCTTGCTTGAAGCCGATTAGGGCAGGGATGATGGGGAGTAGTCCGATCAAGGCGAGGCCGACGGTCAATCGCCTCATGATGTACGTCTTTCTACGGTGTCTTCGGTTTCGTTTCACTATGTAATCGCTCCTTCATTGTTTACTTTTCTACCATAATGGATGGAGCCTATTGAAATCGTCATCAAAATAAAGAATCAGGTCAATAATTGACGCGTATGAAATGAAGTGTAATGGGTATACACAATAACAGACACTCAACCTACTAAAGGAGGCACCTTCATGCATCGTTATCCATTCACCAATTCCCTGTGGCGTCAACACGACGAGACCGTCCCGTATCCAAAGTTAGAAAGCTCGGTCTCATGTGACGTCGTCGTCATTGGAGCGGGCATCGCCGGGCTCGTGACAGCCTACGAACTACAGCGACGCGGTAAACAAGTCGTCCTGCTCGAGGCGGCCGAGGTCGGACGGGGGACGACCGGTCATACGACGGCGAAATGTTCCGTGCAGCACGGGACCGTTTACTCCAAATTGATTCGAACGTTCAATCATGAGACGGCCCGGCTTTATTATGAGTTCAATCAAGAGGCCCTTCGCTATTTGCAGGGCCAGGTCGCGGACGGTTTCGACATCGATTACGAGACGAAAGATTCTTACTTATATTCTATCGACGGATCGAGCCAACTCGTCGCCGAACGGGAGGCGTATGAGCAGCTCGACCTCGCAGGCGGGGACGCGAAGGAGGAAGTGAATGCCGCGCTCCCGCTCCAAGTGAAACAGGCCCTTGTCATCCGGGACCAAGGCCAATTCCACCCGGTCAAGTACTTGAACGAGCTAGCCGATCGTTTCGTTGAGGCGGGCGGTCGACTCCATGAGAAGACGCGGGCGACTGAGATCAGCTCCGGGCCCCGACCGATCGTCACGACATCGACGGAGCGGCGGGTCCAGGCGAACCAAGTCGTCGTCGCCACCCATTACCCGTTCAATGATATCCGGGGACTTTATTTCTCGAAGTTCGAGGTCGAACGCTCTTATATCGTCGCTTGCGAGACCGAGCAAAGCGTGCCTGAGGGGATGTATTTGAGCGTCGATTCACCGAGTCGGTCGTTCCGTACGTTTCAGGAAGGGGAGAAGACGTACATGCTCGTCGGAGGGGAGGGTCACTTGAGTGGTCACGTGACGGAGACACGCTCGCGTTATGACCGGCTCGAGCGGTTCGCCCATGACGTGTTCGAAACGAAAAAGGCCAGCTTCCGTTGGTCCTCACAAGACTTGATCACACTGGACCATCTCCCCTATGTCGGACAGATGTTTAGCCGGGAGCCGGATGTGTTCGTCGCGACGGGATTCGCCAAGTGGGGGATGACGAACGGGATCGCCTCGGGGCTCCTCTTGGCTGATCTGTTGACCGGTCAGGACAATCGCTTCCGAGAACTATTAAATCCACTCCGTTCCAAGTTCAAGCCGGCGGATGTCGGTCAGTTCTTGAAAACGAACCTCGACACGGCGACCCAGTTCGTCAAAGGTTCACTCGAGAAACCCGGTTCGCTCGACGACCTGCAACTGGACGAAGGAGGCATCGTCCAAGTCGACGGAAAGAAGGTCGGTGCCTATCGAGACCTCGACAACGAATGCCATCTCGTCTCGACACGGTGCACGCATATGGGCTGTACGGTCAATTGGAACGACGCCGAACGCTCGTGGGATTGCCCTTGCCACGGGTCACGATTCGATACGAAAGGGAACGTATTGGAGGGGCCGGCGACGAAGCCGCTCTCATATGAACGGAAAACCGATGTGTCGAAAGAATAGGCAACTTCCTTCGTCTATATTAAAGTAAAGAAGTAACGATATAACTGTCATAGGGGTGGAATCAGAATGGAACTAACAAAGCAGTGGCGTGACCATTTCAAACAATTGCGTGCCTTCGATGAGGCGATTTCTTTACTATACTGGGACATGCGCACCCAGATGCCGGAACAATCGGCACCGCTTCGGGCCGAGACGATCGGCTATCTGTCGACCGAGGCGTTCAAGCGTCAGACGAGCGAGTCGTTCAAAGACTTGCTCGCGCAAATGACCGAGACCGAGGAATTGACGCCGATTGAAGTCCGGTCGGTCGCCGTCGCCAAGACACAGTATGAGCGGAACGCTAAAATTCCTTCATCGGAATATCAGGCGTACGTGACGCTCGTCTCTGAAGCCGAGACGGCATGGGAGAAAGCGAAGGACCAGGATGACTGGCACATGTTCGCCCCATATCTCGAGAAGATCATCGGGTTCCAACGCAAGTTCGCGGAGTATTTCGGCTACGAGTCTCACCCGTATGATGCTTTGCTGTACGACTATGAACCTGGCATGACGGTCGAACAGCTCGATGCATTGTTCCAGACGCTCCGGGACGAACTTGTCCCGCTCATCCGCGAATTGCCGGAACCTGTACAAGGACTCGACTGGGCGATGGACAAGTCGGTCCAACAGCGGTTGTGCGAGGATTGGATGCGTGTCGTCGACTACGATTTGACACGGGGCCGACTCGACGCGACGGTCCATCCGTTCGAGATCACGATCAACCGGCGTGACGTGCGCATTACGACAAAATATGACGAGGCCGACTTCCGTAACGCCTTGTTCGGGACGATGCATGAGGCGGGCCATGCCACGTATGAGCAACAAATCGACTCGGAACTCGACGAGCTCGGACTCGGGGGCGGGGCCTCGATGGGAATCCATGAATCACAGTCGCTCTTCTTCGAGAATTTTGTCGGGCGAAGCGAAGCGTTCCTGAAGAGCGTCTATCCGCGTCTTCAAACAGAACACCCTGCGCTTCAAGACGTTTCTTTCGAGACGTTTTATGCCGGGGTGAACGAGGCAAAACCCTCTCTCATTCGAATCGAAGCGGACGAGTTGACGTATAGTCTGCATATCATCATCCGCTATGAGCTCGAAAAGAAACTGATTCAAGGCGATCTTTCGGTCGAGGAATTACCAGAGGCATGGAACGCGCTCTATAAAGAATATCTTGGTGTCGATGTCCCGAATGATGCGAAAGGCGTCCTGCAAGACGTGCACTGGGCCGGCGGTTCATTCGGTTACTTCCCAAGCTATGCACTCGGCTTGGTCTATGCCGCCCAATTGACAGAGGCGCTCCGCCATGCCCATCCAGAGTTTGAATCGCTCGTCAGCAGTGGCGAGTTCGGCCCGATCAAACAGTGGCTCGAAGACAATGTCCATCGTCATGGGAAGGCGCTCACCCCGAACGAATTGATCAAACAAGTGACCGGGGAAGACATCTCGGTACGTCCGCTCGTCCGCTACTTGACGAGCAAATATAAAACGAACTGAGGCGAATACAGATGAGATTCTTCGCGCATCGAGGAGTGATGGCCCGCCATCCCGAAAACACGATGACAGCGTTCCGGGCTGCACTCGAGGCCGGGGCAGATGGGATTGAAGCGGACGTTCATCTGACGAAAGATGGACGTCTCGTTCTCATCCATGACGAGACGATCGATCGGACGACAGATGGTCAAGGGCGGATCGCCGATATGACGCTATCAGAACTGCGAGCGGTCAATGCGGGCGTCACGTTCGCGGTCCACGAGCAGATTCCGACGTTAGATGAACTGTTCGATTTGTGTCAAGGGACGTCGGTGGTACTGAACCTCGAGGTCAAGACCGATATCGAACGGTATGCCGGGATTGAGCAGCGACTGGTCGACACGATCCGGAACCGACGTGTCCCCGTTGAACAAATCGTGTTCTCTTCATTCAATCATGCGACGCTCAAACGTTTGAAGCGG
This sequence comes from Exiguobacterium sp. s40, assembly GCF_018617905.1. Classification (NCBI taxonomy): domain Bacteria; kingdom Bacillati; phylum Bacillota; class Bacilli; order Caryophanales; genus Exiguobacterium; species Exiguobacterium sp. s40. The sequence continues at coordinate 154,350 of NZ_JACSLC010000005.1, forward strand.
TTGGCGCCAGATATCGAGTGTGCGGTGCTCTTGGCCCAACCGCTCTATGACCTTGTGGCGTACTGTGCGAAGGTCGGGGCGACCGCCGTGCATCCGAACGTCCGGACGATGACCGATGAGGAAATCCTACAGCTGCAAGCAAAAGGGCTCGCCGTGCGTCCCTATACCGTCAAGACGGTGCATGACCTCGAACGGTTTCGCCGGCTCGGGGTCGATGCGGTGTTCGTAAACGACATCGACTGGGCCAAAGCACATTCAACCCCGTAACGTTACGCGTTGCGGGGTTTTTACATTAAGGTGAAGGGGAAGTGCAGGTAATGTAAAGAAAGCGGTTTCTTCTCGATGTGCCCAGCGGCATATTCAGAGCACACCGTCACCTTTACGCCATTGCTCCGTTGTCTTAGATTTAAGATGTCACCAGCTACATAGCAATCAGATGTAGCACACTTTGTAGCACGTATCAAACTTGTCGTACGCAGTCAATCGGTCAACCCAAGCAGAAAAAGGAGGAAATTTCACATGAAGAAATTGATGTCTTTACTTGGTACACTCGCCTTGGCGTTCGCACTCATCGTACCGGTCAGTGCGGATGGACACGAGAACGCGATGGTACGTGTACTCCATGCTTCACCTGATGCACCGGCGGTAGATGTCTACGTCAACGGTGAAGTCGCAGTCGAAGGCGCAGAGTTCAAAGCGCTCACCGACTATTTGACACTCCCGGCTGGAGATTACAATGTTGAGATCAAGCCGGCAGGTGATGCCGAGACGGTCGTCGTTGCGGCAGACCTCTCGATCGAAGCAGGCAAGTTCTACACAGCGGCAGCAATCGGCCAACTTGAAAACATCGAGATCGCAGCAATGGAAGACGATGCGAACTTTGAAGACGGTAAATCGAAAGTCCGTGTCGCTCACTTCTCACCTGACGCACCGGCAGTCGATGTAGCCCCTAAAGGTGGCGACCCGCTCTTCTCGAACCTTGAGTTCAAAGCAGTCAGCGACTATGGCACACTCGACGCTGGCACGTATGACCTCGAAGTTCGTCCGGCCGGCGCGACTGACGTCGTGAAGGCACTTGACGGTGTTGCCCTCGAAGGCGGCAAAAACTATACGGCGTTCGCCATCGGACTCCTTGAAGGCGAACCAGCGTTTGAAGTCCTCCTTGCAGCAGACGGCGGTGAAATGGCCGGAGCTCCAGAAACAGGACAAGGCGGTCTCGCTCAGACAGCATCGATGAACTGGTTGCTCGCAGCAGCGGTCCTTGGTGCAGCAGCAGCTGGCTTCTACGTCTTTCGTCGTCAGAAGCAAGACGCTTAAGCTTCTCTTGATTGGAACGTTATCGTTCCTCATGATTGCACCGGTCGCAGATGCACCGGATGCGGACTCGAAGCTGACGACCGTCGGCTTCGCTGAACCGCTCGTCCTTGCAGCGACCGAGATCGACCGTCAATCTTTTCACACAGAGACATTCGTCCCGAAACGACTGAAGATTCCGTCAATTGATGTCGATGCCGTCATCCAACCGGTCGGGAAAGACCGACTCGACCGGATGGATACGCCGACAGACGCTGATGAGGTCGGATGGTATCGTTACGGGGCCAAAGCGGGTGCGACGGGTAACGTCGTACTATCCGGTCATCTCGATGACCTTCGCGGACCGGCCATCTTCGCAAACCTTGGCGAACTGCGCCTCGGAGAATCGGTGACGCTCCAGCGTAGCAAAAAGGTGATCGAATATGAAGTCGTCTCCGTCGAACGGTACCGACTCGAAGACGTTCCGCTCGCCTCGATCTTTGCGGCGACCCAAGCGACACGGCTTCAGCTCATCACATGTGCGGGCCCGTATGACCCGGAACACGGATATCGTGACCGGATCGTCGTCACGGCAATCGCCAAAGCATAAACGAAGAACCCTCGAACAAGGCAACTGCCCTGACCGAGGGTTTTTTCGTTTGTAGGACGACACAAGAAAAACGACTGTGGCCGAAATGAATCGGGCCCAGTCGTTTTTATGCGTCCATTCGATCAAGCAATTTGGACAGAAGAATCAATTCGTCATCTGAAAAGTCTTCGAACACGTCCATCAAGTACTCGATTTTCATATCTTCTAACGTCTCGAACAAGGCACGACCTTCCTCGGTCGCCTGTAACTCGACGACGCGACGGTCGCGTTCGCTACGTTCGCGTGAGATCAACCCTTTTTTCGTGAGCTCATCTGCGAGGGCCGTAATCATCGAAGCCGAGAACTGAAACTCGTTCGATAAGGCCGAGGCGATTTGAGGACTATTTTGACAAAGCGAACGAAGGATGAAGAATTCGTTGCGCGTCAAGTATTGTGAGAACATCGACCGGAGGTTTTTCTTCACTCCGCGATAGTTCATGCGAATCCCTCGCTCAGCATCAGCGACGAGCTGACGGCGGGATGCTGTTTGTACAGGTGTTGTCATCCTCAAGCGTACCTCCTAGGTAAATATCATTATTTGCATATATTTCAGAACATAAAAACATTCTACAACAAAAACATGAAGTCTGTAAAGTTATGATGGCTCTTCACGGATGCGAAGTTCTTGGATGACTTCATCGTAATGTTTCAAGTCCGGATAGAAGCGGCGGAAGAAGAACTCGATCTGCTGGTCATCCCCTTCGGCGAGCAGCTTGGCGAGGACTGCGTAGACGACGCCCATCCCTTGCCGCGGCAATAATGACGACGGTAAGAGCGTCGCACATTGGATGGCCCGGTTGAAGTAACGATCGAGCGTGTCACTCAAGTCCTGGAACGTGCGAATCTCGGCGTAATGGAACATGCGCGTCAATTCGATGATCGTCGACAGGTCGGTGTCGAGCAACCAGTCGCTCTGGAAGATGGCGTTATCGAGCTTCTCGACAGTGACGTCATTGGCGATATAATAGTTCAAGTTGTCCCGGGTGATGCTCACTTTGTCCGGTGACTCGACGATCCGTTCGACTGTCTCCTGCTCGAACATCCGCAGCTGCTTGCGGATGTTGACGAACTCGGAATCAGCGATTTCGAGCAGTCCCGCGACACGGCTGAAGCTGCGTTTGATCTCCGGCGGGACGGCGTTCGGGTTTTTATAGCCTAGGTCGTGCTCAATCTCGGCCCAAGCGTGTTGCAAGATGGACCGGACTTGAATCTCGGCCTCTTTCTCCTCGAAGCGGCGATACTCTCCGAGGGCGAGCCGCTTGTCACTCAAACCGACGACGTAATGGACCGAGAGGTAGCCGAACTCGTTCGGGTCGAGCAGGGTGGATTTATCAATCGACTGTTCACGGTCGATTCGGAACTCGTCCTCAAGGATTTGGGCCACGGCCCGGACGTCGTCATGGAAATAGGTCACGATCCGAATCCCCGCCAAGTCTTGGACGTCGCGCAATGACCGGTATTGGTACGGTTTGCGGGACAGTTTGGCATATAGACTCTCCGCTTCCTTGGCCCGGGCGACGATCGAGTGGAACTGAATCCCGGCGTCATTCAATAGTTCACTGAGAAGCGACTTCAGTTTGGCGGCGAACGCCTCGTAATCCTCTTTCTCATTCATATAGTCGAGCATGATCGTATTCATATCCTGTCTCGGCATCTACATCACTCCTTGTCTCATTATAAGTAGTATAGCATCATTGAAATCGCTGTCGCACCTGTCTGCCGTCCCTATGATACAATACGGCTTGGAACGGGAAGGAGTGTCGCATGTGAGAGTGAGCCATACATTGAAATCGATGGAGCGCGAGAAGCTCGAGATCGTCGCCGGCCTGTTGCAACAGGGCGGTTATCGGGCGGGGAAGATCGATTGGCAGACCGGGATCAATATCGTCCGTCTCAGCCGTGAAGGGGTCTCGTCTGAGCCGGATGAACGGGCACGAATCCAAGGCATCGTCGATCATTTTGGAATCGATGACTGGACCGCCACGTTTTCTTGAGTCCCTCTTTTTCAAATCGCTGACGGAAAATGGGTTTTACGACTCATTTTTCGGGAATAGTATATTATTCGATTTTAGAACAGCGGACGTTTAGGAGGATGAATATGTTAGAAACAAGAATCGTACGGGATATGACCTCGGTCGACCATGAAGTGAATGGAATGGTGTCAGGCGGATGTGTCAACGAGAACATTTACTTATTTGCCAAAGATGAAGAATTGACGGTGCGTCTTGCCGCAGAAGCAGGTGTACAACCATACCGCATCACTGAAAAAGGATTGTGGGAATCGCTCATGTCGAAGTTCACGAAAAACTCGGATGACCGCATCGATCAGCTTGAGAGCCTCGGTCTGACGAAAGAGATGGTCGAGTCCCTCGAAGGTGAAATCCAAGCCGGGAAGATCGTCCTCGTTTGCGACAAATCATAAAAACAGCCGGAACTGATACGGATCAGTCCCGGCTGTTGTCATTTCGTCTCGTAATAGGCGTTCACGATCCGGCGCAGCGAGCGCTCATTCAAATCGAGCGGTTTGAACCCGGCGTCCTGCAACAGGCGTTTTGTGTTCGCATCCTGGAATGAGATGTTGCGGTTCAAGTACGGGTTGAACACTTTTACCATCTCGTTGAACGTCTGCTCGACGTTGCTCAACGAGGACGTCGCCGTCTCGGTGATTTTCAAATGCGGGAACTCGAGCGCCTGCTTCATATATTCGAGCATCGTCTCGTTGCGCGGCGGGGCATCGTTCGTCACGTTATAGATGGTATCCGGCTTGGCGTGTTCGATGGCCGCGAGCAGCACGTCGGCGACGTAGTCGACCGGGACGAGGTTCGACGTGCCCGTCTCGGAGCCTAGGAGTCGGATCGGACCGACAGGCGCGCCTTTGCGTTCGAGTCGACGCTTAAACACTTCCAGGGCCCGCATATAGCCGTACATCGTGAACTTCGAATCGGCCTCGCCGGTCTTCGAGTCGCCGACGATGATGGCGGGCCGGAAAATGGAGACGGCCAGGTCATGCCGGGCTTCCCAGACGGCTTGTTCGGCATGGGCCTTGCTCTCCTCGTACGGGTTATGGAACGTCTGATCGGTCGCATACAGCGACTCATCTCCGATCTCGCGTGCGCCGAGCGTATAGGCCGTACTGACGTGGAAGAAGCGGGGGCAGTGCAAAGCTTTCGCGAGGTTAAGCGCTTGCTGCGTCCCCGTCAAGTTCGTCTCGAACAGCTCATCGCGGAGCTCCTCGTCAAATTTGACGAGCGCGGCCATGTGGAGCACCAAGTCGAAGCTCCGCTCATGTTTTTTGATAAACTCATCGTCCGCTCCAAGGAACGGGGCGGTCAAATCCCCGGCCAGCACTGTCATCGAGCGGCGTTCGTCCTGCGAGAACATCGCCTCCACTTTTTCAGGCGTGCGGGCGAGGACACATAACGTGTGGCCTCGATGAATCAACTCGCGGGCGAGCCGTCCTCCTAAAAATCCGGTCGCACCGGTCATAAAAATGTTCACAGCGTTCTTCCTCTCTTTTCAGTCTCTCCCCATCATAACAAGCGACGGCGGAATGAGCCACTTTCAGCCTGATGTTTCAAATTAGGGGTTTAACATTTTTTAAAGTGGGTTATGACTTAAGGAGAAGCGTACGCAAGGTACGTCATGACAGTGTTGATCTGTCAAATAACTTAAGTGAGGTTTTTTAGAATCATGGCTAATCTATTCGGAACTGACAAGGATGGCAACAGGAAGAGGCAAGAAGAGATTGAGAAAACGGTTCAGGAGAAAGGGATCACTCAAATCCATATGTACTTCTCCGACGTGCTTGGAGACTTGAAGCTATTGACTCTCTCTGCAAAATTGTTGCCGGAAGTTTTTGAAGGGAAGACGATGTTTGACGGTTCATCCATCGCTGGTTTTTCTTCCATCAAAAACTCAGACCTATTCTTGAGACCGGATTTAGATCGTCCACGCTACGAACAGGACGGGGACGAGAGCATCCTCGCGTTCTTCTGTGACGTCTGCACGCCAGACGGGGAACGGTATGAGTTCGACCCGCGCAACGTCTTGAAGGATGCCCTCGAGCGCGCTGCTCGTGACGGATACTCGATCTTCGTCGGTGCCGAGCCGGAATTCTTCATCTTCGACGAAAACGGAGAGTTCTATGACGAGGCCGGATACTTCTCGACACGTTCAGAAGACAAAGGCTATGAGGTACGTCAACATATCGCCAACCGGTTGAGCGATGTCGGCTTCAACATCGAAGCGGTCCACCATGAAGTGGCACCAGCCCAGCACGAGATCGGCATCAAGTACGATGACGCGTTGCATACGGCCGACAACATCCAGTTCTTCAAAGAAATCGTCACGTTGGCAGCCCAAGAGAAAAACGCGAAAGTGTCGTTCTTGCCGAAACCGCTCCGCGACGTGAACGGTTCGGGAATGCACCTCAACATCTCGGTCTGGAAGAACGACAAGGACGGCAATCCGACGGTCAACGCGTTCGAAGAGCCGGAGTCGGATTACGGCCTGTCGGTCACAGCCCGTCATTTCATCGAAGGCATCTTGAAGCATGCCCGTGCGACGGCCATCTTCACGAACCCGCTCCCGGAATCATATGAACGTCTCGTTCCAGGCTTCGAGGCACCGGTCAACATCTGTTGGAGCCCGTCGAACCGCAGTTCGATGATTCGAATCCCGGCGTCACGCGGCAGTGCGACACGCGTCGAAGTCCGTAACCCAGACCCGAGCGCCAACCCATATCTCGCCCTCGCGGCCCTGATTTACGCTGGACTCGAAGGGATCGAGCAACAGCTTGAGCCGTCATCACCGAACGAGGACGACTTGTTTGAGTACTCGGCCAAACAAATCGAGAGCCAAGGTATCTCGTCACTCCCGGCGACGTTCCATGAGTCGATCCAATCGCTCAAGTCGGACCGGTTCCACGATTACTTCAACCATGACTTGATTGACCGCTACTTGTCGCTCATCCAAGTCCGTAAATAAGCAAAGCATACAAAAGCCCATTCCTCGGCCGAGGAATGGGCTTTTACCCTTAATGAATGCCGCGCATATACTTTTTGATGACCGGGGCGAGTGCGAACAGGATCAGACTGAGGACGATGGCCGCGCCACCGATAATCCCAAAGTAGAGCATCTCGTTCTCCGGTGAATAGAAACGGACGAGCTGAGCGTTGATCCCTTGCGCCGCCGCGTTCGACAAGAACCAGAGCGACATCGTCTGGGCCGAGAAAGCGGCCGGGGCGAGTTTCGTCGTCGCCGACAGACCGACCGGCGACAGGCTGAGCTCACCGAGCACGACGATGAAGTAGCTAAGGACGAGCCAGAGCGGGTTGACGAGCGTGTCCGGGCCTCCAAAATAGGCCGGGAGCAAGATCACCAAGAAACTTAACCCTGCGAACAAGATTCCGAACGCGAACTTCGTCGGGATGCTCGGCTCACGGTCACCGAGTCGAACCCAAAGCCATGCGAACACCGGTGCGAGCATGATAATGAACAGCGGGTTGAGCGACTGGAACCAGGCCGGTGAGAGCGTGATCCCTAAAAATTCAAGATCGGTCCGCTTATCGGCATAGCTGGCCAAAATCGTCGCCCCTTGCTCTTGAATCGCCCAGAACATGACCGAGGCGATGAAGAGCGGGATGTAGGCGATGATCCGTGACCGTTCGACTTCCGTCGTTTTCGGACTGCGATACATGATAATGAAGTAAATCGTCGGAATGGCGATCCCGAACACACCGACGAGGCCGATGAACGTGTTGATCGTGAACAAACCTTGCGGGATGAGCACGGCCAACAGGCCACCGATGAGGACGACCGCGATCGTCGTATACTTGATCGCGTTTCTCTTCTCAGACGGCGTCAACGGGTTCGGCACATATGAACCGGCAAGACCGAGGTTGCCTTTCTTCGTGACGAGGAAGACGACGAGACCGATGAACATCCCGACCGCGGCGAGTGCGAAGCCCCAATGGAAGCCGTAGCTCTTTTGGACTCCACCGACAATCAAAGGTGAAATGAAGGCACCGAGGTTGATCCCCATATAGAAGATGCTGAACCCGGCGTCACGACGACGGTCCGTCTCGTGATACAGGTCACCGACGATGCTTGAAACGTTCGGTTTCAACAAGCCCGTACCGATGACGATCAACGCCATCGAGATGAACAAGAACGTCAGGCTGCCTGGAATCGACAAGACGATATGACCGAGCATGATGAACACGCCGCCGAAGAAGACGGCCCGAGACGTCCCGAAGACACGGTCGGCGAGCCATCCCCCAATGACCCCCGACATGTAGACGAGTGCGCCGTATACCGACATGATTGACAAGGCGACATTCTGGTCGAGACCGAGACCGCCCTCAGATACCTCGTAGTACATGTAGAACACGAGGATGGCGCGCATCCCGTAATACGAGAACCGTTCCCAAAACTCAGTGAAGAATAGCGTGAACAAGCCTTTAGGCTGTCCGAAAAAACCTTTTTGTGGCACGCTGTCCACAATTTTCTGTTTATCGATCCTTTCCATGAAAGATCCCTCCTTAACCGTATTATCATAAAAAAGAATCATTATGTTTGTAAAGAATAAACGAATGAAAAATTCAAAATTTAATGATATTCGAACGAAATCAAAAACCACACTAAACGACTAGGTTCAGTGTGGTTTTATAAGTCAAGCTGTCTTTTGTTTCGCTTCGGCTGCGCTGACGCGGCGTCCAAGTTGCCAATAGATGAGTCCCGACACGCAACTGGCCGCCCCGACGAGGATCAACGCGATATGTCCGGCGCGTTGGTCGAAGAACAGGCTTGCCATGATCGGTGCGGTCACCCCGCCGATCAACCATTGGATGCTGGCGGCCCCGTTGTAGGCACCGCGCATATTCTCCGGAGCGATCAAGGCGATGAACGTCTGTTGGACCGGGGACATGATCATCTCGCCGAGCGTATAGAAGGCGTACACCGCGAGCAAGACGCTGACGAGAACGAGGTACGGTGTCCCGAGTGAATAGAGGAGACGCGGCATGACGGCGATCAGAATCATGCCGACCCCGAAGATGGTCGCCCCGGCGAGCATGACGTTGCCGAACGACTTGCGGCCGAGTTTCGAAGCGATCGGGAACTGGAACAACACGACCATGATGCCGTTCAAGGCGAGCATATAGGCGAACGGGTTCTCACGATCGGTGTACGATGGCATCGACTCTCTCAAGAAGAGGGGCAGCATGCTCTCGATGAGCGAGAAGCCCATCGAGATGAAGACACCGGCAAAGATGAACACGAGGAACACCTTGTCATTGTAAAACACGCGCAGGACATCCCGGTTCGACGGCGTGTCGACATCGGTCGTCTCTGGGAGTGACTCCCGGATGAAGCGACCGAGGACGAGTGCGTACAAGACGAAGACGAGAGCGGCCGAGTAGAAGATATACTGCCGGTCGATAAAGAGGACGGCACTCCCGAGGAGCGGGCCGAATGCAGCTCCGATATTGTGCCCCATCCGCAACAGCCCGAACGCCTCGTTCATCTGTTCGGGCTCGGTCACATCGGCTACCATCGCGCTTGCGGCCGGGTGGAACAATGAGTTCGTCAAACCGAGCATGGCGTTCAAGAGAAGGAGCGGCCAAAACGTTTCGGCGAAGGCGAAACCGACGAGGGCGAGGGCGTCGCCAAGAATGGCAGCCATCATGATCGGTTTGCGGCCATACAGGTCTGCGAGCCGTCCACCGACGACCGATCCGATGAGCGCCATGATCGGTCCGGTCGCCATGATGACCCCGACCTGGATATAACTGTCGAGCTTGTCGCTATAGTAGAGGACGAGGAACGGTGCGATCATGAACATCATGACACCCGTGATCGTCTCTCCGAGGAAGCGGATCCAAATGTTACGGTCGAGCTGTTTGAGTGATTGAATCATTAAGGTCACCTGCTTTAGTTGATAGAATAAGAAAAGGGACGCAGCATGCTCAAAGGCATACGCGTCCCTAAGATCTTAGGCATGCCTCGGAAGGCAGGCGACATCACGGATTCAAATCACGGAGAGGCGCCTGCCGGTCAATATGGACTTGGACGTGCGAGCGTTGAATGACTGACATCGGTACCTCTCCTCTCTGCATTGGACTGTCTTCTCTTCAAGATTATGATATTTCCGTGAAATGTGTCAACCTAAATCGTCAATGTGTCATAATAATTCGTTCAAATTCTTTCGGCTGAGCCGGTAGTCGATCAACCGAGAGAACACGACTTGAATCATCGCCGTGACCGGGACACTGATGAACATCCCGACGAGACCGAACAGGCTACCCCCGATGATGATCGACGTGATGACCCAAAACGGGGTGATGCCAACGCTGTCGCCGAGAATCTTCGGGCCGAGCCAGAGTCCGTCGAATTGTTGCAACAAGAAGATGAACAAGAGGACGATGAGCTCCGTGAACGGGTCATTGAAGTAGGTAATGATGAACGCCGGAATCATCCCGAGCAGCGGACCGACGTACGGGATAAAATTCAAGACGCCGACGATGATGCCGAGTAGAAGCGCGTAAGGTGCCCCGATGATCAACAGACCGGCGACGGCCAGCACCCCGATGATGAGGCAGTCGAGCGACTTCCCGATGATATAGCGTTTGAAGATGTAATCCATCTCTTGAAAAATGTCGATCGTCGTCTTAGCCGACGCGACCGGGAACATCGCATACAACAGACGCTTGAACATGCGGGCAAAAATCTCTTTGTCTTTCAACAGATAGATCGAGATGACGATCCCAATCAAGAAGTTGATGAGGGTCATCGTGAAGCTCGACACGTAGCTGACCGACGACAAGACGGCGGTCTCGACCCAGCCCGAGTAACGTTCCTCGAAGCGGCTGAAATCGATAGCTTGGGCGATCGTCGCGTTGTACTCTTTCAAGTACGTGTTCAACTGGGCGAGGAACCCGTCGATCTGTCGGATGTAGAACGGGAGCTCTTCGATGAGTGAGGCGAGGCTCGAATAAATGCGTGGGAACAGCGTCACCGCAGAGATGACGAGAATCCCGATAAAGATGATATAGACGATCAGCAAGCCTTGATATCGTTTTAGTTGAAACCGTTCTTCTATATAGGACAGGACGGTATTCAGGAGCAGCGCGATGGCGATTCCCATAATAATCGGCGTCAGCAACTGGAACGTATAATGCATCATCTGCGAAATCGTATCCGGTTCGCTGATGACTTTCCAGAGCACGAGCAGGATCAGGCCGATCACGCTCAACTTCCAAATCAATTGACGGTTTTAATTCCAAAGGTCCATCCCCTCATGTTTTAAATTTTGTAAAATAACGTTTACTTTCACTATGAACGTTTTTTTATCGGGATTCAAGAGGACATGCTCATTTCAAAAAAGGATTGACAAGATTGGTAACGTTTGGTTAACTAAGTGACATATTACAAAAAGACAAATCGCATATAAAACACTTTCTATCAAGAGAAGCGGAGGGACTGGCCCGATGAAGCTTCAGCAACAGATTGATTCAATACTGTGCTAATTCCAGCAAGGTGACCTTGAGAGATGGAAAGGTGGTTGTTTGAATACGTCCGTATCTCGACACCCCTTTCCGCGGAAAGGGGTGTTTTTTGCATAGGAGGACTATTCATGACTGACAGACGCTCACATCTACTTAAAACGTTACCATCTCAACATTTCGTCGGACTCGCGAACGAGGTGGCCGAACTCGAACAAGCCGGCCGCGACATCATCCGACTCGGACAAGGGACGCCTGACCTGCCTACGCCTGAGCCAATCTGTGACGCGCTTCAGACGGCGCTCCTCGACGCCTCGACCCATCAATACGGTCCGTTCCGCGGTCAGGCCCGCCTGAAGCAAGCAGTGGCGACGTTCTATTTGAATGAGTATGGAGTCGAACTTGATCCCGAGACAGAAGTAGCGATTCTCATCGGCTCAAAATCTGGTCTCATCACGTTGCCGCAATGCGTACTCGAACCTGGCGACGGGATTTTGCTACCGAATCCCGGCTATCCTGATTACATCTCGGGGGCACGCCTCGCCGGTGCCGTCGTCCGTGACCTCGTCCTCCGGGAAGAGAACGGCTTCTTGCCAGACTATGAGACGCTCGATACGCAAGATGCAAGACTCATGTATTTGAACTACCCGAGCAATCCGACCGGAGCCGTCGCCTCACCCGCTTTCTTTGACGATACCGTCCGTTTCGCCCGGGAGCGGGACTTGATGGTCGTCCACGATTTCGCATACGGCAGCATCGGATTCGATGGCCACGTCCCGCCTAGCTTTCTGCAGGCGGAAGGGGCGAAAGAAGTCGGCATCGAGGTATATACGATGTCGAAAGCGTTCAACATGTCCGGTTGGCGCGTCGCCTTCGCCGTCGGGAACGCGGACATCATCGAGGCGATCAACACGTATCAGGACCACGTCCACGTCAGCGTGTTCTCGGCCATCCAGGCGGCGGCTGTCGCTGCGCTCGAGGCGCCCCGTACCATTCGCGATGACTTGGCACGACTGTACGAGGCACGGCGTGATCGCCTGATCGACGGGTTGAACCGGGCCGGCTGGGCCGTCGAACCGCCGGAAGGCTCGTTCTTCGTCTGGGCAAAAGTGCCTGAGGGTGATGCCAAGTCGTTCTCGCGGAAACTGCTGCATGAAGCCGGTGTCGCCGTCACCCCGGGCTATTTCTTCGGTTCGGAAGGGAACGGATACGTCCGCTTCGGTCTCGTCTCACCGGAACCGAAGATTGACGAGGCCGTCGAACGAATCGAGCGGTTGTTTGCCGCCTATGAGGAGGTGCGCGCATGATTCGTCAGGCCGTCCTTGAATATGACCACGCCGATGACGCGCTTGACCGTCTTGATGACTTAGTCGACGGCCGACGTGCCCACGTCCTGCGCGGTCAGAACGGGTATGACGTCGTCCGAGCCATCTTTCCGGCCATCGCGGACTATCCGGCAACAAGGTTCAGCGGGGAGTGCACGGACTCGGAAGTCAAACGGCTCAAACCGTTGGACGCCGACGTGTTAATCGCCGTCGGAGGCGGCAAGCTCGTCGATACGGCCAAACTCGTCGCCTATCAACGGAACGTCCCGCTCATCGTCGTCCCAACGCTCGCCTCGAACTGTGCGGCGTTCACACCGCTCAGCGTCGTCTATCAGGAGGACGGGAGCTACGACCGCTACGACATGTTCCGCGTCGTCATCGAACGGGTCATCGTTGACTCACGGGTCATCTCGCGCTCACCATATGAATACTTTCGGGCCGGTGTCATCGACACGGTCGCGAAGTTTTACGAGGCCCGTTATTTGAGTGGTGACAGCTCAGCTGACGCCGGCGTCAACACCGGACTCGTCTTGGCCGAGCAGTGCGGGCGTCTCGTCGAACTTGAATTGAGCGAGCACGCTTTTGAGTCGTATAGTGACGACGTCCGCTTCGCGGTCGATCACGTGCTCGCCATCGGCGGCGCCGTCGGTGGATTTGGTGACGCCGGGACACGCGTCGCCGTGGGCCATGCGGTCCATAATGCGCTCAGCCGCTTCGAGTCGACCCACTCTTTCTTGCATGGAGACAAGGTCGGCTTCGGCCTAATCGTCCAGGAGCGGTTGCGTCGCTCGGCCGATGCTCCGTATTTGGAGGCCTGGTTGAAACGGTTCGGTGCACCGACGACGCTCGAGGCGCTCGGGGTCGGGTCGGGCGACATCCCGGTACTGGTCGACTCCGTCATGACGGAAACCGAACTGCAACAGTTGCCGGAACCACTCGATAAAGACTTTTTGAAAATAATTTTTGAAAATTTACAATTTGCTATTTACAATTAAAAGAATTAAAAGTAAGATGATAACAATTTAATAGACCGATTGCTTATTAAGAGTGGTGGAGGGACTGGCCCTGTGAAACCCGGCAACCAGATCGTAATGATCATGGTGCTAATTCCAACAGACGATATCGTCTGGGAGATGAGCGTGTCCGACTTTGACTTGTCGTGCCCGCCACTCTGAATGAGTAGCGGGCTTTCATTTTGGAGGAGGAAAACAAATGAACATCAAACAGAAAACAGTACTTGCAGGGACGTCACTACTCGCCGCCATCTCGCTCTCGGCATGCGGACAATCGGACGCGAGCGAGGCGCTCAGTACGGAGTCGCTCACGATCGGCGTCACGGGCGGGCCGCACCAACAGATCGCCGAGAAAGTGAAAGAACTCGCGGCCGAAGACGGCCTCGAACTCGATATCAAAGTGTTCAATGACTATAATACGCCGAACACGGCGCTCGCCGAGGGTAGCCTCGACGTGAACAGTTATCAGACGCTCTCATTCCTAGAACTGCAAAAGTCCGACAAAGGCTATAAGATCGACGACGTGTTCAAGACCGTCGCGTTCCCGATGGGTCTTTACTCGGAAAAGTTGACCGACATTGAGGACTTGAAAGAAGGCGACAAGGTCGCCGTCCCGAACGACCCGGCGAACGAGCTGCGCGCACTCCGTCTGTATGAGACAGCGGGCCTCATCACGCTGAAGGAAGGCTTGACGGACAAGGCGACGAAACGCGACATCGCCGAGAACCCGCTCAACCTCGAATTCATCGAGCTCGAGGCGTCTCAGCTCCCGACCCAGCTCCCGGAAGTCGCACTCGCGGCCATCAACACGAACTTCGCGATGGGTGCCGGCCTGTCGATCAACGAGGACGCCTTGTTCCACGAAGACACGGTCGACAACCCGTATCCGAACTACGTCGTCGTCCGTACCGACAACAAGGATGACGAAGTCGTCGAGACACTCAAATCGTACTATCACTCGGACGAGGTCCGGACGTTCATCGAAGAGACGTTCAACGGCTCAATCGTCCCGGCGTTTTAAGGAGGGCCTATGATCGCACTTAAAGGAATCACGAAGACGTTCACGGTGAACAAAGGTGCCGTCACCGCACTCGACGACGTCTCGCTCACGATCGAGAAAGGCGAGATCTTCGGCATCATCGGTCGAAGCGGGGCCGGCAAGAGCACGCTCATCCGCATGATCAACCTGCTCGAACGCCCGACGTCGGGCCAGGTCGAGATCGAAGGACAGGACATCACGAAGCTCGACAAACGTGGGCTCTCAAAACTCCGCCATCGAATCGGAATGATCTTCCAACACTACAACCTGCTCAAGACGGCGACCGTCGAAGAGAACGTCGCCATCCCACTTCGTCTCGAAGGACTCGATAAGCGGATAATCCGCGAACGCGTCGACAAATACCTCGACATCGTCGGATTGACGGATCATCGGAAACATTATCCCGAGCAACTCTCGGGCGGACAGAAGCAACGTGTCGCCATCGCCCGGGCCCTCGCGCATGAGCCGGACATCCTGCTTAGCGACGAGGCGACGAGCGCGCTCGACCCGGAGACGACCGAGTCGATCCTCGACCTCTTGCTCGACATCAACCGCGAGCTCGGACTGACGATCTTTTTGATCACGCACGAGATGGAAGTCATCGAGCGCATCTGTGACCGGGTCGCGGTCATCGAGGCCGGCCGGATCATCGAGGAAGGGGACGTGCTCAACGTGTTCTCGGACCCGCAGCATGCGACGACACGCAAGTTCTTGAAGACGAACCTCGATGTCCCGAAAGAGGTCGTCGTTGAGTTGAGCACGCACGGGATGCTCGTCAACTTGTCGTTCATCGGTCATCAGAGTGAACAGGCCGTGCTCGCCCAGTTGACGAAACGGTTCGGCTTGCTCCCGAATATCATCGGGGGCGGCATCAAAAAGCTAAAAGGCGGTCTCGTTGGCAATTTGCTCGTCCATTTGGACGGCGATAAGGCCCAGACCGATCAAGCCATCCGCTTCTTAGAGGCGAGCGGTGTGAAAGTGAAGGAGGTGACGAACCATGCTTCAGTTTTGGGAAAATTGGGGTGACTTGATTTGGACGGGGACGATCCAGACGCTCACGATGACCGGCATCGCGCTCGTCATCTCGACGTTGATCGGACTGCCGCTCGGGACGCTCCTCGTCTTGACGCGACCGAACGGGCGGCTCGCCAACCGTTATTTCTACGGCATCTTGTCGAGCGTCATCAACGTCGTCCGTTCGATCCCGTTCATCATTCTCTTATTCTTCATCCTCCCGTTAACCCGTTTCATCATGGGAACGACGATCGGCGTCCAAGGCGTCCTGTTGCCGCTCATCGTGTTCACGGCGCCGTATATCGCGCGGCTCATGGAGTCGGCGCTGCTCGAGGTCGACCGCGGGGTCGTCGAGGCGTATGAAGCGATGGGCATCTCGACCCGGAAAATCATCTGGTACGTGTTGATCCGGGAGGCCCGCTCATCGATCGTGCTCGGTCTGACGATTGCGACGATCGGTTTGATCGGGGCGACCGCGATGGCAGGACTCGTCGGGGCAGGCGGACTCGGCGATATCGCCTATCAATACGGGCATCTCCGATTCGAGCCGGAGGTCATGTACGTGACCATCTTCGTCTTGATCCTGCTCGTCCAATCGATTCAATCGTTCGGTAACCGCTTGGCGGCCCGACTCAAGAAGGCATAAGAAAAGAGCTCTGCTTCGGCAGGGCTCTTACTTGTTGTCGAGCAATCGTTTCAATTCGGCGATTCGGTCATGGCGCGGGATGAACGTACGAATCTCTTTCTCGCTGAACCCGATTTGAATCCGATTGTCGTCGACGACGATCGGACTCTTCAAGATCTGGGGGTGTGACGCAACAAAGCTGTACAGCTCACGGAGCGACATCTCGTCAAGTTGGTCCGCCGCTTGTTTGTACACGCTCTTTTGGACGGACAACAGGTCGGTCGTCCCGTTCTCGGTGAGGCGGAGCATGTCTTTGAACTCGGTGAACGACATCCCTTGATCGGTCAATTTTTTCTCGATGAATGGGATGTTCTGTTCGCGTAACCAATCAATCGTCTTACGGGAAGAACTGCAGCTTGTATGTGTGAATACGGTGACCGTCACGGCAACCACTTCTCCTTTACGTAAGTATGGACTTCTTTATTTTCTCTCATACATACGTGACGGACATCGAATATGTTTCAAATCACATATACTTTTTATCGCCATCGGACGATTTGTCGTCAGTCAGTTCGGGTACATGGCGAAAGAGAGCAAAACCGAGGATGGATTTACATGTTTGATTACACGGTCAAGACAGACCAGACGGTCGAAGCGGTCGTCGAGAAGCTGAAAGCGACGCTCAAGGAAGAAGAGTTCGGAGTGCTCTGGGACTTTGATTTGAGCGAGACGCTCGAAGAGAAAGGCCAAGCGATCGACGGGGACTATCGCATCCTTGAAGTATGTAATCCGAAAGAAGCGAAGAAAGTCATCACGGCACATCGGGAAGGCGGCTATTTCCTGCCTTGTAAGCTCGCTGTCTTCACGAAAGACGGGGCGACCCATGTCGGGATGCCGAAGCCGACGAAACTGATCGAGCTGATTGAGGATGAGTCGCTTCAATCGATCGCCCACGACGTCGAGACGCGACTGACGCGTGCGATTGATCAAGCCATATAATTGAATGAGCGAACCCGTCCATGAGAGTGGACGGGTTTTTTCTTGTTCCTCCTTAAAGTCATATAATGGTAAAATTGGTACAAATAGATTTTAAGGGGCGGATGATTTGAAAAAGTTAGCCAGTGCACTCGTATTATCCTTGGGCTTATTGGCCAGTTGCGGTGGGGAAAAGTCAGACGTCGTGAACTTGTCGTATGTCGATGCGCATTGGACCGTTAACAAGTGTTCCTTAGAGCAACCGGAAGCCCTCGAATCGGTCGATGAGACGTTACAGGCCTGTACCGGGGAATTGACGACTGAATTGAAGGGAGACTTGACGGTTTACGATACGGTCATCGCGAATCGCCATCAGATGACCGATACGGGAGATGAATATGCATATAAATCGGTGACGTACATCAAAGGCGATGAGCATTATGCACTTTGTCGCGATATGCTCTCGGAACGCTTTCAAGCCGAGGTCATTGAGTCATTCCCCCCATTCGTTGATACACAGAACGGGAAGCGAATTCAACGAAACCCTTTCATCGAACCTGCCGACGAAACTACTCAAGCAGAATTCCTCGATGCGGATGGATTATTGGAGCCGAATAATGCTGTCGAACCTTTTCCTGATACCATCGTCACGTTCATACCGGCCTTCCACGGCGAGGTGGAATTGACCATTGGAGATCGACAACTCGCATTCCCAGTGCTTATGTTCGACCCGATGATGGCACACATAGATGAGGTAAAAGTCGCAATCGGATATCATCCCGATGAAAAGAAACCCTATGTTTTATTGATGCTCGCGGACCTCTATTTCACAATGAGTCCGCTAGATGAAATTATCGACCCGGTAAAAGGAGAACAGTCGTATGAAGAGTTGACAGTCAAACGACTGCCACTTCGTTCGGAACTATTACCCGACAAATCCTATCCATTGTATGAGTTCAATTATACCCGTGACGGGAAAGCGGTGACCGAAATCGCGACCATTACATATCGTGCCTCTGAACTGTTAACGATTTCTGAACAAAAGGCGCTCAAAGACAATCCGGAAGAGCGGTATATGCCGATTGTGAGCGGTCCTCTGATTTATCTCCACCAACAACCGTTCAATCACGAGTCAACCTTGACGTATCCGACCGTTTTGCGTGCGGTAGGTAACGAGATGGACGACCTGATTCAAGCAATCGATTCGGCTGAGCCGACAAAGCGCACAGGCAATCAAGGAGACTATCGTTACCTCACAATCGTCGACGGACACAAAGGCCAAGAGTTCGAGGTGACGTATAAACAGCGATCGAAGAAGCTGGATATCTACGTGACCGACCGATCAACCGAAGGGACATATAAACTGACGAGCGAAGGGGCCGAGACGTTCTTGTCCTACTTCCCTGACTTGAAGAAGAAATGAGTGGGTTGAACATGAAGAAACGAGCGTTGATGGCATTGTCACTGTTATGGTTGACGGCAGGCTGCTCGGAAGATATTGACGTCGTCCGTTATGGTCACATCGAGGAGCACTGGCAAGCCGAACGGGTTACGATGAACAGTCAAGAGCCTGTAGTGGATGCCGAAACAATTTTGAACCAATGTGAAGACAAAGAACGATTGGCCGAACTAGACGAAGAGACGTTCTCGGTGCTCGGGATGGCGTATGCGACTCGGGCCCCGTTTATAACTGAAGATTATGATGGATATGCCTTCGACGAAGTCACATATGTTGAAGGAGATGCGGTCTATGCGCTCTGTAGGTCGCATCAAATGGATGGGATACCAGGGTATCAAGCCGTCGAGCTCGAGGCACGGCCGTCTTTCTTAAAAGACGAAGTTGGTACTGAAGTCTCGTTCCTTCCGACCGTCCATGTCGCGACGGAGAACGAGCGGGCCTCGCTACATGAGCTGGACGCCTTCTACGAGAATGGACAAGATATCGAGCCGTATCCGGTCACGCTCATGAGGATGTCCCCCGGATTTAACGGCAAGGTCGAGATTGGGATTGGAGAATGGGGCTTCTTTAGCCCATCCTTCGACTTTTTGCCGAACCTTAGACCGTTCGATGTGTTCATCGCACTAGGGCGGGATACGGAGACGAACCTGCCTCATCTGCTCATGTCCTATGGCGGGGACGGGGCTCGCTACTCTTCATCCATTCTTCAAGATACCGACCTGCTCAATGGGGCAGACAGTCTGACCTTCCGTCGGGTATTCGAAGGTGGAACGATGGAACCGTCGAAACAAATTCCGCTTTACGATATTACGGTCGAGGTGGACGGACAGATGGTGACGAAGACCTTGTGGATGCGCTATCGACCAAGTTCGTTGCTTACGGATGTATCCGATTCAGACGAGATAGCGGTCGCTTATCTCCATAAGTATCCGTATCATCGGGAAGTCCCGCTCCCTTACCCTGATGCGGTGAACGTGAGTGGAAAAGCATATGACGGATTGGTCGAAGCCATCGAGACCGCGCGCCCTACGACGAAAAGTGGTGAAACGAAAGATTATAAATATTTGACGCTGTTGCATGGGAATCTCGGGCAACAGTTCGAGGTCAGTTACCAGCAACGGTCGAAAAAAGTCGATGTTTATGTGAAAGACGTGAAGACCGGGGAAGTGTTCAAACTCTCAAGCACAGGGGCGGAGACGTTCCAAGAGTTGTTCCCGCAGGCGTTCGAATGAACGGATGGGTTGGTGATTGAGGAGGAATGTTCTGTTGAAGCGTACGTTGAACGGATGATCGGCGGTATCGAGCTGAAGGACAGCCGAGGCGAACTCACGGCCGAACAGGTCACGCTGTTCCAAGCCATCTTCGATAAATCAGAATGATCAAGGGCTCGTGCATGGCACGGGTTCTTTTTGATGGTCATAATCAGTGAGAACGGTTGGAAAACACTTCAAATTCAAGATATTGACTCAATTTCAAAAACCGGCGCTATTCAAGACATTTCGCACAGGGTACACTAGAATTCCGCTACATTCCAGGAAGGAAGCGCTACTGGACATCGATTAAAGAAAGTAGGAATCATCGAAATGGAACTGACAACAATCGCTAGCCTCTCATCCCCTGACGTGCTCCGCGCCCTCGAGGCGAACGTGGCGATGATTCGATTCGACCGCCAACGACGCGTCGTCGATGTGAACGACCTGTTCGCCAAGGCGATGAAATACAAACGTGATGAAATGATGGGGATGCACCATCACTTGTTCTGCACGCCAAGTTTTGTCAGCAGCCCGGATTATCAAGCGTTTTGGAACAAACTGTTCGACGGCTTCAGCTCGGCCGACAAGATCGAGCGGATCGACGCCCGCGGCGATTCGATTTGGCTCGAGGCGACGTATATGCCGATTTATGAACAGGACGAGGTCGTCGGTGTCGTCAAAATCGCATCCGACATCACGAGTCGCCAACAGACAATTGAGGAATACGCCCGCTCGTTCCGTGTCATGGCTGAAAATCTCGACACCCGGGCCCGTCTCGGCATGGACGAGAGTCAACAGTTAAAGCAGACGATTGAACGGCTCGATGCAGACTCGAATCAGAATTTGAAGACGCTCGCGAACTTGCAGGAGCAGGCTGCCGAGATCACGAAGATTGCCAGTACGATCAAAGAAATCGCCGCCCAGACGAACCTGTTGTCGCTCAACGCCGCCATCGAGGCCGCACGGGCAGGTGAGCACGGTCTCGGCTTCAACGTCGTCGCGACCGAGGTCCGGAACTTGTCACGTCTCGTCGAACGCGCCGTCATCGAAGTGCGCGCAAACACGGACGGGATGAACAAGGAACTCGTCTCGATCGTCGACGGTGTCTCCCGCTCGAGTGCAGACATTCAAGAGAGTGTGCGCATCATGGAACAGACGCTCGAACGGTTCGAGCATATCGAACAGTCGGCCGAATCGCTGAACGGGACAGCCGAGCGGTTCACGTCCGCCATCTAAAAAAACCAATCGGACATGACCCTTGACTAGGGACACGTTCAATTGGTTTTTTTGATTTGTAACGTATGGCCATGTTGCTTCAACCAGGCCATCGCGCCCGCGACGTCCGGATAGACCGATGCCAGCGTCGCCCAGAACGCTTTCGAGTGGTCGAAATGAACAAGATGGGCCCATTCGTGGGCGATGACATAGTCCATGACGTCCCGCGGGGCGAGCATGAGCCGAACGTTGATCGAGATCGTCCCGGTCGAATTGCATGACCCCCAGCGCGTCTTTTGGTGACCGATGCGGATTCGGCTCGCCTTCACACCGAGCTGAAGTTCATAGTGGGGCGCCCGATTCGTGACGTAGGCGAGAGCCCGCTCGCGGAGCCAAGCCTCGTGCGCTTTCCGAAGCGATGACTCGTCCCATGCAGCGGGACAGTGAAAGTTTTCGCCGTCGAAACGGAACCTTGTCTCGGTATCACGTTTGACGAGCGGGAACGTCTCCCCGTGCAAAAGCAGTCTGTCGGCTGGTAAGATGTCACGCTTCGGCAATGCGGCGAGGCGATCTTCGATCCAGCCGGCATGCTCCGTTAAAATCGTCTCGACGACCCGGTCCGGGAGCCTAGCTGGAATCCGCAGCTCGATTCCGTCCGGCGTCACGAAGAAGACCGCCCGCTTCCGGCGTTTATGGCGGATGACGGTCACGTCCATCAGGTTCACCTCCTTGTAGTATCTCGGTCGATTATAGCCGACGTGCCCCGAATCCGCCATCGTTTTGCGGACTCGGACGTCCGTTTTTTTGTTACAGTAGGAGTAGGAGGGATGAACATGAAATCAATCTTACATCAATCGCTTGAACGGACCGGAACAGATTCGGTGAAATGGGACGGGCTCGACCGCTGGTTCCATTTAAAAGATGACGTCTTGCCGCTTTGGGTGGCGGACATCGATATCCGCACGGCCCCGTCCATCTCAGAGGCGCTCACGGCGCGGGCCGCGACAGGAGAGTTCGGATACACATTGTTCTCTAGAGAGGCGCAAGCGGCCGTGAGTTCATGGTACGACCGCCGTCACGGGCTCAATGTCGATGCCAATCACGTCTTGTTCTCGAGTGGAGTCGTACCGGGATTGACGCATATCGTCAAGGCGTTGACGGAGGAAGGGGATGGGGTCGTCATCCAGTCGCCCGTCTATCCGCCATTTCATGAACTGGTCTCCGGGTTGAAACGGGAGTTGCTCGACGCCCCGCTTCGTCAAGTCGATGGTCGCTACGTGATGGACTTTGATGCGCTCGAGACACAGATGCGCAAGGCGAAGCTGTTCTTGCTCTGCTCGCCGCACAACCCGGTCGGACGGGTATGGACCGAGTCCGAGCTGAAACAAGTCGTCGAGCTGGCACGTCGCCATGACGTCATCCTCGTCGCTGATGAGATCCATGCCGATTTGACGTACCCGTCACAACGGCACACCGCCCTCAATCGACTCGATGACTCGGTCATCACGGTGAGTGCGCCGTCGAAGGCGTTTAATATCGCTGGACTGTTCGCTTCTTACATCATCTGTCCGGACGATGCGATGCGCAAACGAATCATCCAAGTCCAGAACAAACATCACGTCCTGCCGACACCGTTCGCGAACACGGCCATCATTGCCGCCTATACGGATTCGCGCGCCGAGCGTTGGCTTGACCAATTGACGGCCGAACTCGAGGAGCAGGCGACGTACCTCGTCGAGCGGCTTCAGGAAGAACTACCACAATTGAAGACGTTCATGCCCGAGGCGAGTTATCTCCTCTGGATCGACTTCGCGGGGCTCGGTCTTGAAGCGGAAGCGCGGAAGAAGTGGCTGCACGAGCAAGTCCGTCTGTTCTTGTCACCAGGCCTCCCGTTCGGTGCGTCAGGGACGACGTTCGAACGGCTCAATTTCGGGACGGCACGACCAGTGCTTGACGAGGCACTCAAGCGTCTGACAGAACACGCCGGTGGAAAGGCGTTTGTATGAATCAAGAAACGGGAAAAATTTCACAATGAGCCACAAAGCTGACATGGCAACAGAAAGCGAGTGAATGCGATGGAGACGATCAATTGGAAAAAGAAGATGGAAGAACAACTGAGGCGTAGCGGATTCACGTTACAGGTCGAGAACATGGCCAACCTTGGTCTGACGGAGATTCATGCATCTTCGTCCCCGTTGATCTCGTATCCGCTCCGGATTCGACTGTACGTGCGTATGGGATGGCTCATGTGCACCGTCGATGCGACCTCGGTCGACCGGAACGAGGACCATCCGCTGTTCGAGCGCATGATCGCCGCCGTGTTCGAGCGCATCGTCCGCCATCTGTATCACGCCTATGACTTCCATGTCTTGACGTACATCGGTAACACGGGCAACTATATCGCACCGAAGGACTCGGAGACCGGAGAAATCGTCCGCTTGCTCGCACAACTGTGGACCGACCGCTCTTACCTGCACCTAGAGACGTATGAAGAGTATCCGGCATTATACGTGACGCCGCCATGGGCGCACCAAGCCTACGCGTTTGAGAGCACCGAAGACGAATGGATTGTCTATGCGGGCCGGAGCGGCCGTCCGGCGACGGACTATCGCGCCGACGGGACCGAACTCAAACCGCATCGCCTGGCGGAGGGGGACTTGTTCTTCCCGGTGCACCGGATTCAGAAAGACCGAGGCACGCTCGCGCTCGCCGAATGGTTACGGCTCGAGCGTCGGGAGGTTGAGGATTTCATGCTCGCCTTCATGAAAACGATCCAAAAGTTCGATCCAGCCTTCGGATTTTCTTGGGGTGGGGTGGACACGTTCTTTCACGGGGTACCGGTCGAGCCATACGCGCAAGTACTCCGGCTGGAGAGCGGGAAGCGACGTTATCGGGTCATGAACAACTCGGCGAAGCGATTGTTCGCGGTGGCTGACGATCCGCTCGAATGTTTGAAAGAAGTCGAGCAGACGCTCCGGACGGTACGCTTGCCGGAGCAACGGGTCTCGGCACTCGGACAGCTCGTCATGGGTATTTGGCAACAATTTGAAGTCGATGAGGCAACGTATATCCAAGAAGTCGCCTATCGCGGTATCTCCCAGTTCCAAATCGAAGAAAAGATTGGTCATGCCTTGGCGAACCGGCAACGAATTCGCTGGGTCGAGAAGGCCAACCCTCGCCAGTCCGTCATCGAATTCGCCCATCTGCGGATTTCATTCCCGAAACGACCACCCGGTATCGTCACCGTCGAGCCGGTCGAATCTTCTTATGAGAGAGGTGCGCTATGAGAATCGTTGATGCACGTGCCATGTCAATCAGCCATGAGGACTTGATCGCGGTCACCGAGACGTCCGTCTATTACCGCGAAAAGTCGGGTGAGACAAGTTTCTCGATCTTCCGCTATGACGAAGCAGTCGGGGTCGTCACACAGGTGGGCTGGCGTGTCTACGAAGACTACGGGATTTCGAAGCTGTTCGTCAGTGGCGATCGGGTCTATTTCTTGAACGAGATTCCAGACCGGACCGGCGTCGTCCAGACTGAACTGATCGCTTTTGAGTATCACACAGGTCAAGAGATTGTAATGATGACCTTCGAGAAGCGAGGCAACAGCACGCTCTATTGGGTTCTCGCAGATCGTTACTTCCTCTTCTTGACGAGTTTCGGGGATGCGGACGAGGCATGGTTGTATGATGCCGAGACGTCGTTCCAAGAACGGATCCGTGATGAACGGCTCGTCGGCCATGCCGGTAAGTTCCGCGAGCTGTATCTGTTCACGACCGAGCTGGACGGGGTTCCTTATATCGTATGTAACGCCCGATTGGACGAGTTCGCCTATTACGAGGCGCTCGAGGACGGACGGGTCTCGCCAGACGATGCGATCGACCACTCCGAAGCGATCCTCATCTGTTCGCTCGACGAGGCGGTCGAGGCTATCCGGGACCGAAAAGGGGAGATTCCGTTCGAGGACTTGATTCGGCTCCATGGGGAAGGGGACACGGTCCAATATCTCGGGGAACGGGACGCGAAACTGCGGTTCTCTGCGTTCGTCGATGCAGCGAATGAGGAGACGATTTATGAGTTGGCGGCACCGGACGTGCTCCGGGAGGTCACGGTCGTCGACTGGGGGGCCTATGAACCGATCGACTTCATGTATGATGATGTCAGTTCGACGGTCTTTATCAAAGTCGAGGAATCAGAAGATCACACCGAACTGATTGACGCGACGACCGGTGCCCGCTTCCTCGATACGGCTCCGTTCGAGCGCGTACTCGCTTCGACCTATTTCATCCATGAATCGGCTGAAGGAGGGAGCGGCGTGAGCATCTTCAACCTCGAGACGAACGAACGTCAAACGTTCGAGGACGCCTACTATACAGTGCTCGATGAGACGATTGTCATCCTCTCGACAAAACAGTTATGACAAAAATACCCGAGCCTATCCTGTTGATAGATTCGGGTGTTTTAGCTTGGTTTACATAATAAGTTATCGTAAACCGGTTAGCGCTTGTTTTTTCTTCTCGTCACCGATATGGGCATATACTTGCGTCGTCGCCACCGACTCGTGTCCGAGCAGTTGTTGGATCGTTAAGACGTCGACCCCGCTCATGGCGAGACGAGAGGCGAACGTGTGTCGCAATTTATGCGGCGTGACCTGCTTGTGCGTCAAAAATGGCAGATATGGCTTCAGGCGGTCGATGTGCCCTTTCAACGCATGCTGCACCGTGCGGACCGAGATTCGTTTGCCTTTCTCGGAGCAGAACAAGGGACCTGCGCCTTGACCACGATATCCGTCAAGGAGCGGCTCGAGCGGGGAGGCGATCGGGATGACGCGTTCCTTGTTCCCTTTCCCGATGACACGGATTGTCCCGTTTTCTCGGTCGATGTCGTTCCAATCAAGGCCGACAAGTTCAGAGACACGCATCCCGGTCAACCCGAGCAGTTGGATCATCAGGAAGTCCCGGTCCCGATTGCGTTCGTACCAGCTCGCTTCGCGGTCGGACATGCCGACGTTGCTGCGGACGAGCGTCGAGAAGTCGAGCCATTCCTGTTCGGTCAAATAGACCGGGTTGCGCTTGGCGCGCTTCGGTCGCTCGACGGCCTGGAACGGGTTGTGCGCCGTGATGCCCGTCTCGATCAGATGGTTGAACAACGACTGCATCGATGACAGTTTGCGGTTGATCACGCTCGGTGCGTTGTCGAGCTCAAGGGCGAGGTACGACGCGTACGCCTCGGCCCCGGCATGGTCGAACTCGACGAACGATTCGATTTCGACCGATGTCGGGTCGAAATCGGATGCACTCGCGGTCTCGACCCAGCGGAAGAAATCCAAAAAATCATACAGATAGCGCTGCGCGGTCTGCTCCGAGTAGTGTTTGGCGGCCAAGTGGTTCAAGAACCGTTGGATGAAGCCCGGCATGCGTTCATAGCCGCTCAAGTTGAAACGTCTCGCGTCGACTTTCGTCGGTGATTGGCCGAGCTGGCGGAATATACTCAAAAAATCGCTCCTCGCTTAATGATGGATTGACGTGACGATGCGGTCTTTCCCGGCCTGTTTCCCGGCCCGGAGCCGGTCGTCCGCCTCTTTGACGAGCGTGTCGACAGGCTTGAACCCACGGTGTGTCGTGACACCGAATGTCATTGTCACGCTGAGCCGTCGTCCCTCATAAATCGTCTCGAGAGATTTGATTTGCTGTCTCAGGTGGTCGATCGCTTGCGCCGCCTCGTCCTCTGACTGGTCCGTCAAGAACAAAAGAAATTCCTCGCCGCCCCAACGGACGGCAACGCCGTCGGTCCGCGTGAGTGCAGAGGCGACTTGTTTGAGCACAAGGTCGCCGCAGTCGTGGCCATGCCGTTCATTGAACGACTTGAAATGGTCGATGTCGGCCAAGACGACCGCATACGGGCGTCCCGACAAGACCGCTTCACGGATCGCCTCTTCGATTAAACGGTATCCGGTCGTACGATTATAGAGACCGGTCAGACCGTCCCGCGAGGCGAGGGTATGTAGCCGTTCGTTCGTCTGTTCGAGTTCGGACGTCACCTCGACGACCGCCCCTTCGAAGATGAATGACAGCCCGGCGATCAAGGCGATGGTCGCGAGTAAACACGTCACCCCGATGACTTGCTCGAGGGTCGGGCCGAGCGGCGATGTCCCGTCCGTCACGTTCACATATAAATAGCCATAGATTCCCATGGCGAGCATCGTCGAGGCGATTCGGATGGCCCGGCTCACGTTCGGCATGAAGAACACGCCATAGGCGACCGTGAGGATGAAGTAGTGGACGTTCGCGCCCCAGCCGAGGACGATTGTCGAGATGATGGCGTTATAGACGACCTCGACGAAGAGACCAATGAAGAACGTCCGATAATATCGTTTATGTACAAAATAAAAAGACAATGTGTAATAAAGAACGCTGAGTACGTTCGACCAGGCAAGGACGGTTACGTCAAGTCGCCAAAACGTGATCAAGAACACGACATGGATGAGCCAAGCGAACACGTTCCCATAAAAAGTGATGCGGTAATTATATAGTGTACCGCGACGTTCCTTATAGGCTGTTCCCACGCGAACACCTCCTTTTTTTCAGTATACCGAACCCATCCTCATTTGCCCATGCCTATCCAACAATCGATTAAAACCGACACGCACAAACGCCTCAACAATCGATTAAAACCGACGCGCACAAACGCCTTTAAATAGTGCATATAATTGCGTGAAATAGATATTTCACGCAACGTTCGTTCACACGTCATTTCCATCCGAGACACACATCGACCTGCGAACCAGAAAAATAATTTCATATATAACGGTTTACATAATAAGTTATGGTGAACCAATTGATTTGTTTTAAAAATTTGAAAGAGTTACAGTTATATGATAAAAGAAAATAAAGCTTGAAACGGTGATTCAGGTAAAGGTACACTGAGAACGTAAACAAAAGGGGGATTTCAGGATGGACGATCAACGTTTGAAACAATGGCTCACCGAAGCGAAGACGATCGCTGTCGTCGGCGTGTCAGCGAACCCGAACAAGACCGCGAACCAAATCGCAGACTATCTGCTGTTGCAAGGTTACACGGTCATCCCTGTCAATCCGACGCTCGAGACGTGGAACGGACGCAAAGTCTATCCGACGGTCGAGAGCATCCCGGGGCGCGTCGATATCGTCGACGTCTTCCGACGCAATGAGTATTTGGCCGGTGTGGCCGAAGATGCCGTCCGACATGGGGATGTCGGTCTCGTCTTCAACCAGCTCGGGCTCACCAGCCCGGACGCCGAGCGGATCGCTCGCGATGCCGGACTCGACTACATCGAAAATCGATGCATCTATGTCGAGCACGCCCGCCTTCTCGGTTAAGACCTACCTCCTTGGTAGGTCTCCTTTTTTTCACGAGCCCCGCTCGCGGAGGGAGGCTTGCCAGAATCCAAAAACAGCTATACAATAGGATAGAAAAACGAACGTGTGTTCGAAATTGAGGTGACGAAGATGTCAACAGACTTATTTAATTACAATGAAGACGCCATCCAGGTGCTCGAAGGACTGACTGCTGTCCGGAAACGTCCGGGGATGTATATCGGTTCGACCGACCATCGCGGCTTGCACCATCTCGTCTATGAGATCGTCGATAACGCGATCGATGAGGCGCTCGCCGGATTCGGTGGCCAAATCGACGTGACCATCCATAAAGATGACGCGATCACGGTACGCGACTACGGGCGTGGTATGCCGACCGGGATGCACGCCTCCGGGAAACCAACGCCAGAGGTCATCTTCACGGTCCTCCACGCCGGCGGTAAGTTCGGCCAAGGTGGCTACAAGACGTCAGGTGGACTCCACGGGGTCGGCGCCTCGGTCGTGAACGCACTCTCGAGCAAGGTCCTCGTCACGATTTATCGCGACGGCAAAGTGTTCGAGCAGACGTTTGCCGACGGTGGGATTCCGCAGACGACGCTCCTTGAGACCGGAAAGACGCGTCAGACGGGGACGAGCGTCTACTTCAAACCGGACGCCTCGATCTTCTCGACGACGACATATAACTACGACACGCTCGCCGAACGGCTCCGTGAATCGGCATTCCTGTTAAAAGGATTGACGATCACGTTGACGGACGAGCGTTCGGATAAAGAAGAGACGTTCCATTACGAGGAAGGGATTGCCGAGTTCGTCCAATATTTGAACGACGACAAGGCGACGCTCCATCCGATCGTCTACTTCGAAGGGACGGAGAACGATATCGAGCTAGAGCTCGCCTTCCAGTTCACGGACGCCTATTCTGAGAACGTCCTCTCGTTCGTCAACAACGTCCGGACTCGTGACGGCGGCACACACGAGGTCGGCGCCAAGACGGCGATGACCCGCATCGTGAATGAATACGCCCGTAAGAACGGATTGTTGAAAGAAAAAGACAAGAACCTCGACGGCGGTGACGTCCGCGAAGGCTTGACGCTCATCGTCTCGGTACGGATCCCGGAAGAATTCCTCCAGTTCGAGGGGCAGACGAAATCGAAACTCGGTTCGCCCGAGGCACGTACGAGCGCTGATGGTGTCATGGCCAAACAACTGACGATTTTCCTCGAGGAGAACCCGCAGATGGCGACGATGCTCATCAAGAAGGCGATCCGCGCCGCCCAGGCCCGCGAAGCCGCCCGGAAAGCCCGGGAAGAGGCGCGCAACGGCAAGAAGAAGAAACGTTCGAGCATCTTGAACGGAAAACTGACGCCGGCGACGTCGAAAAACGCCGCCAAGAACGAACTGTTCCTCGTCGAGGGTGACTCGGCCGGCGGTTCGGCTAAACAGGGTCGTGACCGGACATTCCAGGCCATCCTGCCGCTGCGCGGGAAGGTCATCAACTCGGAGAAGTCGAAACTCCAGGACATCATGAAGAATGAGGAAATCAATACGATCATCCACGCGATCGGTGCCGGGGTCGGCCATGACTTCGACCTTGAGGACTGCAATTTCGACAAAATCATCATCATGACTGATGCCGATACGGACGGGGCCCACATCCAAGTGCTCCTGTTGACGTTCTTCTTCCGTTATATGCGCCCGCTCGTCGAGGCCGGCAAAGTGTTCGTCGCCTTGCCACCGCTTTATCGCATCTCGAAAGGGAAAGGCAAGTCGGAACAGTTCGAGTACGCTTGGGACGAAGAGGCGCTCGAAAAACTTGTCAAAGTGTACAAGAAGGGCTATATCCTCCAGCGCTATAAAGGTCTCGGTGAGATGAACGCCGACCAGCTATGGGAGACGACGATGAACCCGGATACACGGACGCTCATCCGTGTCACGGTCGACGACGCTGCCGTCGCCGACAAGCGCGTCTCGGTGCTCATGGGAGACAATGTCGCCCATCGTAGGGAGTGGATCGAGGAGAACGTCGCCTTCGGCCTCCAGGAAGATGATTCAATCATCGCCAATGAACACGTGACTAAAGCGATTGAGGAAGTGATGTAACGATGTCGACGATTCAACACATTTTAAACTTGTCGCTCGAGCAGGTCGTCGGTGACCGCTTCGGGCGTTACTCGAAATATATCATCCAGGACCGGGCCCTCCCGGACGCGCGCGACGGGCTCAAACCCGTTCAGCGCCGAATCCTGTATGCGATGCACCATGAAGGCAACACGAACGAGAAACCGTACCGCAAATCGGCCAAGACGGTCGGTAACGTCATCGGTAACTATCACCCGCACGGTGACAGTTCCGTCTATGAGGCGATGGTACGCCTATCGCAGGACTGGAAGTTGCGTTACCCGCTCATCGACATGCACGGGAACAACGGCTCGATGGACGGCGACTCGGCCGCCGCGATGCGGTATACCGAGGCCCGTCTGTCGAAGATTGCCGGCGTCATGCTGACGTCGATCTCGAAGAACACGGTCGACTATACGCCGAACTTCGACGATTCGACCGAAGAGCCGCTCGTCTTACCGTCACTCCTCCCGAATTTGCTCATGAACGGGACGACGGGAATCTCTGCCGGTTATGCGACCGAGATTCCGCCGCATAACTTGACCGAGGTGCTCAATCTCGCCATCGCCCGCCTGAAAGGTGAGGTCGAGACGACGAATGACGCATTCCGTTATATGCAAGGGCCGGACTTCCCGTCTGGCGGGATCGTCATGGGCAAAGACGGCATCTTGAAGGCGTTCGAGACCGGCAAAGGCAAGGTCATCATCCGTGCCAAATCGGTCATCGAGCCACTTAAGGGCGGCCGTGAACAAATCACCATCACCGAACTCCCGTATGAGGTGAACAAGGCGAACCTCGTCAAGAAGATGGAAGAGCTCCGTCTCGACCGCAAAGTCGAAGGTGTCGCCGAAGTCCGTGACGAGACCGACCGGACCGGCGTCCGCGTCGTCATCGAATTGAAGAAGGAAGCCGATGCGGAAGGTGTGCTCCATTTCTTCTTGAAGCATACCGATCTGCAGCTCGCCTACAACTACAACATGGTCTCCATCGTCAACCGGACACCGAAACAGATGGGACTCTTGTCGATCATCGACGCGTACTTGAAGCACGTCGAAGAAGTCGTCACCCGTCGCACGACGTTCGAGCTCGATCAGGCAAAGAAACGCGCCGAGATTGTCGACGCGCTCGAACAGGCCATCTCGGTCCTTGACGAGACGCTCGAACTCATTCGTTCGGCCAAAGACAAGTCCGAGGCGAAACAGAAGCTCATGGAGCGGTTCTCGTTCACGGACCGTCAAGCCGAAGCGGTCGTCATGCTCCAACTGTATCGGTTGACGAACACGGATATCGTCGAGCTCCAAAAAGAGGCGAAGGCGCTCCAAAAAGAGATTGCTCGCCTCGCCAACATCTTGAACGTCGACGCGACGAAACGGAAGCTCATCTCGAAAGAGTTGACCGCACTCCGTGACGAGTTCGGCGACGTACGGCGCTCGGTCATCGAGTCCGAGGTCGAAGAGTTGAAACTGAAGACAGAGGTCATGATCGCCGTCGAAGAGACGATGGTGTTCGTCAGCCGCGACGGTTACGTCAAACGTTCATCGATGCGCTCATATGGCGCCTCGAGCGACGAGATGCCGGAGATGAAGCAGAAAGACCGTCCCGTCCTCGTCACCCAGGCGATGACGACGGACCACTTGCTCGTCTGGACGAACAAAGGCAGTTACTTGCTCATCCCGGTCCATCAGATTCCAGAGTCGAAATGGAAAGACGCCGGTCAGCATGTCGCCAACCTTGTGCCGATTGAAGGCGAACAAGTCGTCTCGGCCGATGTCGTCTCGACGTTCGAGACCGACGCGCATTGCCTGTTCGTCACGCGTGAAGGCATGGTCAAACGGACGCCGCTCCGTGACTATGACGCCCAACGCAAGTCGAAAGCGCTCATGGCGCTCAAGTTAAAAGGTGACGACGAGGTCGTCTTCGCGGGCATCAGTGACGGTCCAGGACAACTGTTCCTCGTCTCTGAGCGCGGCTATGGCCTCTGGTTCAAAGAAGACGACGTTCCGGTCGTCGGCCAACGTGCCGCCGGCGTCAAAGCGATGAACTTGAAAGATGGCGATGTGGTCGCCGATGCCTTTGCCTTCTTCACACCGCCGCTGTTCGTCCTCGTGACGCAACGTGGAGCGGTCAAGAAGATGAAGCTCGAGGATCAGTTCGACTGCACGAACCGCAACTTGCGCGGGACGATGCTCATCCGCGAAGTCAAATCGAAACCGCACCAGATTCGTCGTGTGCTCCCGGTGCATGACGATGAAACGCTCCACATCATTGGGAAAGAGAAAGCGAAGACGGTCAAGACGAAGCAATTGACGCTCTTGGACCGCTACGCCAACGGCTCATTCGTGTTTGATGAAGAGACGTTCGGTGAGATTGAGGACGTGTACCTCGATTGAGATCGAACTAAAGAAAACCCTGTACCAGAGACGATTGTCTTTGATACAGGGTTTTTCTTATGGATTCAAAGCTCCGCCTTTATCAGATAGCGCTCCAAATCGGCCTGTTGGCGCAAATGATGACAGCTATGCATCTCGATGAGGTCGTACCATTCCTGGGCGTTCAGCCAACCGAAACCGCCATGTCGGGCTTTGACGTCAGGGTTTGCCGCGCGGGCGAGCGGTTCAAGGCGGTTCAAGCGTGCAGATAACTCGTCGATTCGTCCTTCGAGCGTCTCGCGCTTGTCCGTGTTGTTCGGGGGTTGGTTCATCTCATCAGGTAAGCGGATTTTGACCGGTGGGAAACCACCCATCCGGAACAATCGTTCACCGAACTCGGTCTTCCCGAGCGGTTGTTCTTCAGTGGAAGCGAGACACCGGTCAATCTCGTCCGCATATTCCTCGGCCACCACGATGATATGGTCGTACATCTGTCCGATTGACCAGACGTCTGCTGCTGCCTGATAACGGAGCTGCCGCTCGGTATAGCCGTCCAAGTCTGCTTTGAACTGGGATAACAGTGAAATCGGCATGTCCAACCTCCTTCGATTTGATTCTCTATCCAGTATAACACGGGGGCATCAGCTGATTTTTTCAACTCCATGTCACATTAGTTTCTCTTAGGAGCGGGTATTTCTAAAAGGAACAACGATCCCTTTTGGCGAATGGGACAGGAGGACAAATCATGGGGGGATACGTATGTCACAGTGGCTCGATTGGGCCAAGCGGCTACAGGCGCTGTCACAGGCTGGCTTGACGTTTACGAAAGACGAGTTCGATCGAGAACGTTACCTCGAACTCCAACGAATCGCGACCGAGATGTTCGAGCAACAATCTAATCTTGCTTTGCATGAAATCACCGAATTGACCCACGTCGATGGTTATCCGACACCGAAGCTCGACGTCCGAGGCGTCGTCTTCAAGGATGACGCAGTGTTACTCGTCAAGGAAAGGTCAGACGGACTTTGGACGCTTCCGGGTGGCTTTTGTGAGATCGGACTGTCCCCGGCAGAGAACATCATCAAAGAGATCGAGGAAGAGGCCGGTTTCGACGTCGCACCGATTCGGCTGCTTGCCTTGTTCGATATGCATCATCACGACCATCCGCCGTTGTCGCAGCATTACTATAAACTGTTTATCGAATGCGAGTTGATTGGTGGAGAGGCGCAAATTAGTCATGAGACGAGCGAGGTTGCGTTCTTTACACGAGACACCTTACCACCTTTGTCACTTGCGCGGAACACGCGAGAGCAACTCTATATGTGTTTTGAGGCCCGTTGGCAAGAAGATTGGACCACGTTATTCGATTAAGGGGAGGGGATTCCATGAAAGTCACACGTTTTGATCACGTCCATCAACTGACGTTTTTCGCACCCATCTTACCAATCAACGTCCAACTGATTGAACGTGAGCTCGGGCTTGTCTTGATCGATACAGGGCTCGCGCAGAACGCGGAATCGATTTTAGCGTATATCGAGACGTTCGAACGCCCGCTTCTCGCTATCTTGTTGACGCATGCCCATGGAGATCATGTCGGCGGTGTCGATACGATTTTGAAAGCCCATCCTCATGCCGAGCTGTACGTCTCGAGGCGCGACGCCCGTCTCCTTGAAGGGGACCGGACGACTGACTCGGACGAGCGGGCTCTCAAACTGAAGGGTTCTCTCCCGAAAATCCACTCCTTGCCGGATAAATTGCTTGACCCAGGTGAGCGGCTGTTCGGCTTACGGGTCTATCCGGCAGCGGGTCATACCCCTGGTTCGATTGCTTTTTTCGATGAGAAAGAGCGGATTTTGTTTGCGGGAGATGCATTTCAGACGCGTGGGGGAGTCGCCGTGGCAGGGGACGTCCGTCCGTTGTTCCCGCTGCCGGGTATCGCGACATGGGATAAGCGTGCAGCGTTAGAGCATGCGGAGAAGTTGCTCGATCTCGCACCGCAACGTACGTTCGTCGGCCATGGACAACCAGTCGCCGGGACACATCGGCTCTATTTGGCACTGAAGCGGGCCAAACGCAAACAAGCACGTCTATTTTTACGATAATCCGGGGGTGCTCACAGGTGGAATTGCACGAGATTCAGACGACAGATTATCAACTGGCCGAGCAAATGCTCGAGATTCAACGAAACGCTTATGCGGTCGAGGCCGAGCTGATCGGCTTCGATGAGATCCCAGCGCGTTATGAGACGGTCGAGGTGATCCAGAATCTGCCCGGTACGAGCTACGGTTTGTATAACGACGGGCGGTTGATTGGCTTTATCACGATTGAAGCGGCTGAGAACACGGTCGAGGTCACAAAACTGTGCATCGATCCTAGATATTTCAGGGCGAGACTTGCGACGACGTTGCTCGAACACGTGCTCAGCTTGCACGAAGACAAACTCGTCTATGTGCACACCGGCAAACATAATGGACCGGCCAAGAAACTGTACACGAAGCTCGGGTTCGAACCGAGTGCCGAGTTTGAACCCGAACCGGGCGTCACATTGATCCGTTTTACGCGAACTTGAATCCCTTTCGTCAAATTTCACATTCCGTCTCACTACTTTAAGTATACTAAAGAATTGAGACGGAGTTTTATTTTTACTGATAATATATGTTATGTTAACTAATAGAAAAATAAAGAAAATTGATGTCAGATATGACATCTCTCCTCTCGATAAAAATCAGAAAATCTTGTACCAATACAACGTCATATCGATGTTCGGATTGCCGGTCTGTTTGAGCGTATCGACACCGCCGAGCGCGAACCCTTCTTTCGCATAAAAGCGACACGCGATCACGTTATCGTTCTGCGCTTCGAGTGACAATCCAAGCAACGATTGCTTTTTTGCCCACGCCTCCGCAACTTCTATCAGCAAATGGCCAATCCCGCTGTGTCGATCGCTATTACGGACCGCGATGTTCTCGATATACGCAAAACGGTTCCAGTCTTTCACCACACGGATTTGTCCGATACATGTCGTCTCGTCGAACGCCAAGAATACTTGTTTGTCTTCACTGTTGATGTATTCATGCCAGTCCAGCAAATCGTCTGGAAAGCTTGTCACACGGGCTTTCTCATATAACTGTTCCTCATACGTCCAAACTCCGTCACAAAAGCTCGGAATGATTTTCCCGATGATTGGAAACGGATTATTGGCTTCGTTCACGACCCTGATGGAATACTCATCTAACGGTTTGATCGAGATGTTCGGGGCTTCTTCCATTGCATCTTTCTCCCTTCATATGTAATGACCGCTCCATCCCAGAACCAAATGGTCTCACTAGACTAGCCATAAAGTGGCGATCATGAAATCAAAGTCGGTGGTTCTGTCGACAACACTTCAATTACATCATTTGATGTCAGGAACACGTAATGCTGAATATTATAAACCGTTTCGTAAATGTTTGTTGATTCTTCAGCTAACCATTTTAAATAGCTGGAATCGGTCACTTTAAAGAGTGTCCAGTCGCCAAAAAAATCAGGGTCATGATGTTTGTATAAATGTTCTAGCGTTCTAATAAGCGTTCCTTCGTCTGTATTTCGATACGACAATACAAGTCCGTCAAACAAGAATGTATGTGTGTTTTCATGCGCATCGGTAAACACGAGTCTTAATCCGTCTTTATCATCAATTAGCGCCTGCAGATATAGTTTATCCGGTATCTCTGGATTGGCGGTCCATCTTTCCCATTTCTCCATGTGTGCCCTCCTCTCCTCATTTTGATATGTTCCAAATAAGCCTTCACTATCTATCATACATTAATTAATGACGTTCACATGCGTGGGAGTCGGCTGATCAACACGATGATATCTTCGCTTAAACCGTATTGTTCAAACCGACATCCATTCATCTGTTTCATCACAATTAATAAACTGTGTCATTCGATTGAATCCTTCATTCATCAACATGTTAGCGCTTAATGGATTAATGTTTCAAATATAACATTAAGACTGTTTATCCGCTCTTAGGAGTTGCCTGTAAGCGTATGTCATGCTATTTTTAGACAGATGATAACTTAAGGAGGAACTTGAATGAAACGTATGACAAAAGGTTTGGCAGCATCCCTATTATTGGCTGTCCCGCTCGCGGCGTGTGGTGATTCTAACACCGATCAGGCCGAAACTTCGCGCTGGGACGAAATCAAAGAAGACGGTACGCTCACGGTCGGTACGGCCGGTACACTCTATCCCGCCTCGTTCCGTGAAGAAGATAGCGATACATTGACTGGGTTTGACGTCGAGCTCATGAAAGAGGTCGGGAAACGTCTTGACCTTGAGGTCCAATTCAAAGAGATGGCGTTCGACAACATGTTGACGAGCGTCCAAAACGGACAAGTTGACGTCGCAGCGAACGATATCTCGGTCACAGAGGACCGGAAAGAGAAGTTCGCCTTCTCAACACCGTACAAGTACACGTACGGGACGGCCATCGTTCGCAAGAGCGATTTGTCTGGCATCGAGTCAATTGAGGATTTGAAAGGCAAAAAGGCCGCTGGTGAAGCGACGACCGTCTTTATGGACGTGGCACGTCAATACGGAGCCGAGGAAGTCATCTATGACAACGCGACGAACGACCAGTACCTCCGTGACGTCTCGACAGGACGGACCGACGTCATCTTGAACGACTACTATCTTCAGACACTCGCCCTCGCCTTCTTCCCGGACTTCGATATCACGATCCACCCGGATATCGCCTATAACCCACAGGAAGTCGCGTTCTTGATGGACAAAGAGAATGCAGAGCTCCAAGAGAACATCGACCGCGTCCTTGGCGAGATGCTTGAAGACGGTACGGTGAAAGAATTGTCGGAAACGTTCTATAACGGAGCCGATGTCTCGGTAGAACCGGACGTCGACGCGACGATCGTCGAATTGGACTAAGCGGTCATGTTCGAAGGTGTGAAATGGGAAGCAATCTTTGACGTCGACCTGGCTGTGCGCTCGTTCCCTTATCTGCTAGGCGGTTTGCCGAACACGCTTTGGATCTCATTCGTCAGCATGCTCTTCGGCTTGTTGCTCGGTCTCGTGCTTGCCCTTGGGAAACTGTCACCGTCCCGGATGCTGCGGTTCCCGTCGACGTTCTATATCTCGTTCATGCGGGGCGTGCCGATTTTGATTATCCTGTTCATCTTATATTCAGGGTTTCCATTCATCGGCATCGAGTTCGCGGCGCTGACGGCGGCGGTCATCGGGTTCAGTCTGAACTCGGCGGCCTATATCGCTGAGATTATCCGGTCGGCGATCCGTGCCGTCGATCCGGGACAGGTCGAGGCGGCCCGCTCGCTCGGGATGAACAAGTGGCTGACGCTCAAAGGGGTCATCTTGCCGCAGGCGACGCGAATCGCGCTCCCCCCGCTTTCGAACGTGTTCCTCGATTTGATTAAAGCGAGTTCGCTCGCCGCCATGATTACCGTCCCTGAAATTTTCAACAAGGCGAAGATCGTCGGGGGCCGGGAGTTCGACTATATGACCGTCTATCTGGTCGTCGCCCTCATCTACTGGGGCATCTGTACGTTCATGTCGTTCTTCCAAGATTGGCTCGAACGGCATTTTGAACGCTATTTGGATACACCGAAGCGATGACTGACTTGCCTCATACAGGCAGGTCAGTTTTTTTGTCGGGCGGTTATTGCAAAAGTGACATGGTATAGTCAACTTATTCTATATTTCGTTTCAAAGGAGACACATCACCTATGTTCTCAAAGCTATTATTCGTCGCATCCGGCCTCATCACACTCACGTATATTTTGTTCGATGGACCGGCATGGGTCAGTGCCTTAAACCCATACACGAGTATGATTGTCCTTTATTACTTGGTTTTTTAAGTTCCCGAGCCGGAAAAGAGCGAAGACGGCCTCTTCGGATTGACCACACGTGACGTACATATTTTGAAGCGCTGGTCTTTAGCGTTCCATCTCGGACCGCGAGTGTGCTATGATTTTCTTAATTATCAGAAAATAGACGGGGGAATTTTATTATGGTGCAACAATGGACAACACATTTAAACGATCAAGTGATCGGGCAGTCAAAGGCGATCAAGCTGGCGACGATCGCCCTCCTCTCCGGGGGACACGTCCTGCTCGAGGACCGACCGGGGACAGGAAAGACGACGCTCGCACGTAGCCTGGCCACCTCGGTCTCGGCCGCATTCCAACGGGTACAGTGTACGCCGGACACGTTGCCGAGTGACATTTTAGGGATGGAACTGTTCAATCCGACGACAGGCACGTTCGAACGGAGAACGGGCCCAATCTTCACGTCGATTTTACTCGTCGATGAGATTAACCGGACGACACCACGGACGCAGTCCGCACTGTTAGAGGCGATGCAGGAGCGGCAAGTGACGCTCGGTGAGGTGTCACTTCGTTTACCGGACCCGTTCTTCGTCATCGCGACGCAAAACCCGTTCGACGGGCAAGGGACGTTCCCGCTGCCTCAGGCGCAGCTTGACCGCTTCTTATTCAAACTGTCACTCGCCCCGCTGTCACGAGAGTCGGAACGCCGGTTGCTGCGGAATGAGCATTTGAGTGCGGCTCCGTTCACGTTGCAACAGACCGAGCTTGTCGAGATGCAGCAAGCCGTCCGTGACGTCTTGTTTCACGAGGCGATGGAAGACTACCTTCTCGATTTCGTCGAGGCACTCCGTCATCACCGGGACATCGAGGTCGGACCGAGCCCACGGGCGACACTCGCCTATACGATGGCAGCCCGGGCGCACGCCTATATGGACGGACGGGATTACGTCACGCCGGAAGACATTCGCGCGCTCGCCCTGCCCATCCTCGGCCACCGGATCGTGTTGACGGTGGAGGCGTCGCTCAAGACGAAGCCGTCCAAATTGATCAAGTCCGTTTTGGAGACCATCCCGGTCCCATCAGAGGTGTGACATGCAACTCGTCAGCCCTCGCTACCTCGAGTCCGGGTATATGTGGCTCTTGTTCGTCGTCGGGGTGTTCACCGCCCTATACGGGAACGTCTTCCTCGCGAGTGTGATTATCGGGTTCAGCCTGTATGCGCTCATCATGCCGGAGTTGTTGTTCCGGCTCGCTGAATACGTACATGTCGAAGTGACCGACGAACTGAAGCTGTTCCCGAACGATGAAGAGACGTATACGCTCAAATTGATTTCGACGGCGCCCGTGCCCCTTGGCGTCGTCCGATTGTCGGGTTATCTCCATCCGACCGTCGATTCGGAGGCGCACGCCTTCTGGCGCCAAGAGAACTTTGTCGGTCGTGAGGCGGCCGTCGCCTATACG
The DNA here is from genome assembly GCF_018617905.1 of Exiguobacterium sp. s40. Lineage (NCBI taxonomy): Bacteria > Bacillati > Bacillota > Bacilli > Caryophanales > Exiguobacterium > Exiguobacterium sp. s40. The sequence goes on from NZ_JACSLC010000005.1 coordinate 194,856, forward strand.
CTCCCACTCAAGGCAATCAAGCGTGGTCCGATCCGCATGGAGGCGATCGGCATGGAGATCCGGGACCCGCTCCGTATGTTTTCGCTCTATAAAGAAGATCCGCTCGACCGCATCGGGTATGTCTTCCCCGAATTCCTGCCTTATCCGATCCCGAAACGTCCTCCGACGTTACCAGGCGAAGAGATGGTCCGTCATAGCGCCTACCGTGACCCGGAGACGTTCCAGTCGGTGGCCCCGTATCACGGACAGCCGATGCGGCAACTGTATTGGTCGGCCTACGCGAAAACAGGTGAACTGCTCGCCCGCACCGAGCAACCCGTCCAGGCGAACGAATATGTCGTCGTGCTCGACTTGTTGACGAAAGACGGGCGCGCCCTCACCCATCAGATGGAACGGTTGATCTCGCAGGCGGCGGCGCTATGCCGCGACTTCGAGAAAGAGAACGCGAGCTATGGGCTGATCGTCCCGACCCTGACGAAGGAAGGCATCACCTATGACCTCGCCCCGGGGAGCGGTGAGACGCATTTCCGCAAGGTCATGACGACACTCGCCTGTCTGTCGGAACGGGATTTCCCGCTCGCCCGGTCACTGTTCGAACGGAAGGTCGCCAAATACGGCGGCAGCCAGTCCATTTTACGACTGGGAGGTGACGGACGATGAGACTACTCTGGTGGGTGTTCGCCGCGTTCTATGTCGGTCACGTGTTTCCGCTCGTCTTTCTGCTGACGCTCCGTTTGCCGCGCAACTGGCAGCTCGGGGTGCAGACGGCCCTGAGCATCGCCGCGCTCTTGTTCTCGTATGAGATGAGCATCACGCTACTGTTGTTCACGTACGTCCACGCCTTTATCCGTACGCTCGATTGGACGGACCGTTACGCGATCGCAAGTGTGCTCTTCCTCATTGTCGATTGGTTGTTCCCGCCGGCGTCGCAGCCGCTGGCGATGATCGTCTTCCCGTTCTTGTTCTTGTTTTGGCAACGGAGCCTGTATTATCGCCGTGACTATAAACGGATGTTGTCCACGCTCGTCGTCGCCCTAGGGGTCGGCCTCGGTTTGGCGATAATCATCCGGACCATCAAAGAGCTATTGTTCGGCAACATCGTCGCCTGGATTCAGCCCATCCTGATTTGGATCGGCGGTTGGTTCGACGGAGTCAATCTCGATCCGACCGATCGCGTCAACCGTATCCTCGTCCCGGACAATCCGAACATCGATGCCGAGACGATTTCAAACGAGACGTTACTCGAATCGGCGACGAATCAATCGCTATTCTTGGTCGTCGCGTTTCTCGTCGTTCTCGTCAGCGTCATCGCTTTATTCATCTATGTGCAACGCCGAAAAGAAGTCCATGAGGATGTGACGGTGCCGAAGCAACGCCATCAAGCGGCCGCTTCGGTTCGCCGCTCGACACGGGCCCCACGGCACGGCCGTCTGCTTGATGCCGGGAGACGTCTCGAACAGGCCCATCCCCGCCAGCGCGAAGAGACTGTTTCGGAATGGTTCGAACGAATCGGATTTACCGAAGGGAATCGCTTTGCCACATGGCTGGAGGCGGCCGAGTACGGAGAGAAAGAAGCGCCGGCTCCAATCGTCGAGGCGTTCGAACGACATGTCACCCAGACGCTCAAAAAATAAGAGACCAGTCAGTTCGCCGGGCACTCCCGGACGGTCTGACTGGTCTTTTTTAAAGAATTGGGCTGAGCAAGCGTGACACGCTCTCTTTGAAACGGATCCATTTCGTTCGTGTCTCATAACGCTCAACCGTTAACCTGTCAGCACATGCGAGGTCTCGATCGAATGCATCGATGACAGACTGGGCCACGACCTCATCATAGACGAGCGCTGAGATCTCGAAATTGAGACGGAAACTGCGCGCGTCGATGTTCGTCGTGCCGATCGAGGCGACCTCGCCATCGATGACGAGCGTCTTCGCGTGCAAAAAGCCGCCTTCATACGTATATACTTCGGCACCGTAGCGGACGAGCTCGGCCGCATTCGTATACGTCGCCCAGTAGACAAACATGTGATCCGGCTTGTTCGGGATCATCAGGCGGATTTTCGTCCCGGACATGAGCGCGTTGCGGCAGGCGTCGAGGAAGCTGGCGTCAGGGATGAAATAAGGGGTCTGGATGTAAATCGTCTCTTTCGCCTCGGTGATCATCTTGACGAGCATGTTTTTCAAATGCTCGGTCGACGAGTTCGGGCCCGATGTGACGATTTGTACCGGTGACCGAGACGTCTCGAGTAAAGAAGTCGGCCAACGGAAGTCCTCTTTCTCGGCCCGGTGTTTCGTCGGTACGGCACGGTTCCAATCGAGGAGGAAACGCTCGAGCAATTCTCGGACCGCCTCCCCTCTCATCCGTAGATGCACGTCGCGCCAATAACCGAACTGACGGTTCGTCCCGAGGTATTCATTCCCGACGTTGAAACCACCGATATAGCCGATCTCCCCATCGATGATACATAGCTTTCGGTGATTCCGGTTATTGACGCGGAAGTTGATACCGAGGCGTGACGGGAAGAACGATTTGACCTCGCCGCCGTGCGCGAGCAGTTGTTTGAAATGGGAACGTCGCAATCCGCGGGAGCCGACGGCGTCATAGAGCAGACGGACCTTGACCCCTTCCTTGGCCCGTCGCGTCAAGGCCGAGATGAGCGCCTGACCGAGCGAGTCGTTTTGGATGATATAGTATTGGATGTTGATTTCCTTTATTGCCACCTCGATGTCATGGAACAACGCCTCGAACTTCTGCTCGCCGTCATAGATGACTTGAATTGCATTATGATACGTCACGAGCGCATTCGTAGAGGATAAGTTCAAGCGGGCGAGGCGACGATACTTGGATAAGAGCGGATCACTGGCGAACAAGCCGCCATGGGCGTCGAGCTCAGTTAACTGGTTATGGACGTGTTCCGCGTATTCATGCCGTCGTTCCTCGTCGACTTGGTAGAAGTTATTCGATTTGATCAAGCGTCCGAAGAAGATATAGATGAAGAATCCGAGCAGCGGCACGAAGAATAGAACAAGTAGCCAGGCCCACGTCGACCCGATATCGCGCCGTTCGAAGAAGATGATGGTGACCGCAAACGTCACGTTGAGGATGACCAATACGATACCGAGTATGCCTAGAATGAATTCTGTCGTGACCATCTCGATTTCCTCCTTTTGTCTCTTGTTTACCCATTCTTCGTAAGAATGAAATACTCGTTTGCAGGTAAAGGGATAGACACACAAAAAAAACACCGCGCCTGCGGTGTTTTTAGGGTAAACCGATTAGTTTAAGACTTTGATTGTGATTGATTTACGACCGAAGTTGAGCGCTTGCTCTCGTGTCGGCATCAAGATATCGATTTTGTTACCTTTGATGGCGCCACCAGTATCTCCAGCGATTGCTTCGCCGTAGCCTTCAACCCATACTTTAGAGCCGAGTGGGATGACTGAAGGGTCAACCGCGATGACTTTTTGGTTCGGGTTCGAGCGGACGTCGATTCCTGTTGCCGTGATTCCTGAGCATCCTGCACAGTATGGCGTGTAAGCCGTTGCTTCCACAGTCATCGTCTTACCTGAAGCCGGAGCTTGGGTTTGCGTTGTAGACGTAGACTGTTTCGTCACTGGTGCAGATGTTGATGCTTTTGGTTTAGCGGCTGGTGCGCTGTTCGCAACCGATGCTGCTTTAGCACCTTTTACAGAGAATTGTTGACCAGGGAAAATGAGATCTGAATTAAGACCGTTCCATGTCATCAACTGTTTGACAGATACGCCGTTGTTTGTCGCGATGCGATACAACGTGTCACCTGATTTTACTGTATACGTTTTTGAAGCGCTTGAAGCTTTAGCTTCTGACTTCGCAAGCTTCAATACTTGGTTTGGATAAATCATATTAGAGTTTAAGCCGTTCGCTTGTTTGATGTCATTAACTGATACACCGTTGTTCACAGCGATACGGTAAAGTGTATCTCCAGACTGAACTGTGTGTGTTGATGCTGCCGAAGCTGGAGCAGCGACTCCTAAACTAAGGCCAGCGAGTGCCGTTAGTGTCAATAGTGGTTTTTTCATAAGAATATTCCTCCCTTTTCTAACGCCCCCTTACTGTAACACCTGTATATTTCACTGCCGTTACAGGCTGATATGAGAGTGATATCAGTTCAGTTACAGAAGCTTTCAGCGAGATGAGAGGAATCTGAATTTTTACAATCCAAATACAAATGGCTTAGTTGAGCCATTTTCAGCTATACTAAAGAGAAGAGAAAGGAGGTTTTAGTCTTTGGAACTATTACTGCTATATTACATTGTGACTAATTTCCTAGCGTTTATGTCATTTTACCTCGATAAACGTCGTGCTAAATCTGGGGAATGGCGCATTTCGGAACAAACGTTACTCATTCTCGTTTGGATCGGCGGCGCATTCGGGGCCTATCTCGCGATGCGGTTCTTCCGTCATAAGACATTGAAGCCGAAATTCCGCATTGGTGTTCCAATCGCCATCTTAGTGCATGCGGGTGTCACCGGTTGGTTCATTTTTTGACGCCATTATATAGAAGGAACTTGTTCAATCGCCACGTAGAAAATTCCGATAAAATGTCTTGATAGACGCTTCGTGGTGAAAAATAAGTGTGTCCATCCGGTGTTAAAACGAAATAAATGTTCAATTATTGAGGTGTTCGGATGAAGGTTGAAGGAAATCTGATTGATATCCAAGAGTGGACTGAAACGACGATTGAGACGACGATCAAAGTGAATCCGCTGTTTCAAATCTGGTTAATCACGAACGGACAACTCGACCTGCTCGTCAATGGGACACGGTCTCGGCTCCGCTCCGGGATGGCGTTGATCTTAGACCGTGGACAAATCGTGAAAGTTGAACCGAAAGGAGAGCCATTTCGTTTGGTCGTGCTCTCCGTCGAGCCGTTTGACCTATTCTCTCCGTCGCTTGCGGAGTTGTACGTGACACCGCACGCCGAGACGTCGCGTAGTAAAGTGTTGCATCCCGGTGAACCAGGAGATAAGCCCGTCCTCGACATAATCGACAAAGTGATTCGCAGCCTGAAGAAGAAGTCTTCGTTCGCATTGCTCGATGCGAGCTTACAGCTCGCAGTCATTTGGCGCTATTGGATTCAACAGCCGCAAAGCGGAACGAAACATCATGTTCAGGAACGGATGCGTCTCATGCTCGCCTACATACATGACCATGACACGATGAAACTGACGCTCGAAGACATCGCAGCAACGGGTGGTCTGAGCCGGGCGGAATGTTGCCGCTACTTTACAAAATGGGGCGACACATCGCCGCTCGCCTACGTCCAGAACGTCCGCATGCATCGTGCGGCGCGCCTCGTCGAGGAGTCGAAGGAACCGATCGCCGATCTAGCGCATCGTCTCGGCTACACGAGCGTGAGCCATTTCGTGCAATCGTTTAAAAAAGTCCATGCGGTGACACCATTGGCGTACCGAAAGCGACAGACATAACAAAAGCCGACAATCGTGTCGGCTTTTTCTCGTTAACGGGCGGTCCAACCGCCGTCTGCTTTCAAGACGTCTCCATTGACGAAACTCGAATCGTCGGAGGCGAGGAACAACGCGACCTTGGCAATTTGCTCCGGTTCACCCATCGGGGCATCCCCTGCCCTTGGATGGCCCGCATCCCGAGCTCGCTCGGCGCGGTGATGGTGGCGCCGATATTCGTATTGACGCCGCCCGTTTCTTGCTTGTCCATGATGTTGATCGCGGCCCGGGCCAGTTTCATCGGTCCGGTCAAATTGACGGCGATGACGCGGTCCCACACCTCTTCGGTCACTTCGCCGACGGTCAAAAAGTTGTCCATGATGCCCGCGTTGTTGACCAAGATGTCGAGCGAGCCGAACGTGCTCGTCGCCGTCTCGACCATCTTGTCGATATCTTCTTGTTTCGTGACGTTCCCCGAGACGCCGACGGCTTCCCCGCCGCTCGCTTTAATCTCTGAGGCGACCGCTTCGACCGAGTCCCCGTTCATGTCGATGGCGACGACGCGTGCCCCTTCCTCGGCAAACAGTTTGGCGATGGCCCGACCCATCCCTGACCCGGCCCCGGTGACGAGTGCCGTTTTACCCGATAATTTCACACCGCATTCCTCCTTGTTGAGACAACTCAAGAGCGACAGAGAAAACGACAAGTGCAACCTGCTCACGTGTCATTAGTCTATACCTGGATTTGGGTGAAAACGTATCTCCGTTTGAAAGAATCTGCTTCTGTTCCAATCACTAGTCACGTACAATGGAAAGATACAGATATTGGGAGTTGGAAGGTGGGATTCAATTGAATCGTTATCATGCAGAAGTGATGGGAAGCGGGACACCCGTTATATTTTTACCGGCTGGAGGATTCACCGGAGAAGAAGGTCGTTCACTCGCTGAGGTGCTATGCGACGACTTCGAGGTGCATTTGCTAGATTTGCCAGGGTTCGGGCGAAGTGAAGGGATTAAGCAGGTCGTGACGTCCGAACAGTTGGCGGATTGGGTCAACGACTACGTCGTCACACATCGAATCGGACCCATCCATGTGATCGCGCATTCACTTGGAGGTGCGATCGCTCTCGCTTTCGCCACGCATTATCCCGAGCACGTGGAGCGGCTCGTCTTGCTCGATCAAGGCCATAAGGCGTTCCCTCGCGTTCCGTTGAGAGAGTATGGCGTGTTCGGCCTTGCCGTCCCGCTCCTGAGCGGACTTTATCGTCTGTTCGGACCTCGACTCGTCCCGAAAATCGAGACGAAGGTCATTTCAGATGAAGGTACATCTCCAGTTACAGAGGAACAGGTTAAGACTTTCTGCGCACAGACAGGCCTCTCTGAACGAAACGAGATTCGGCGCGCGTTGAACGACCCGGCTAAGCTCGGACGAGGCGGATTGAATCTGCTGTTCGGCTTCTATCACCTTGACGTGCCGCAGCTTATGCGTTCACTTCAAGTCCCGACGTTACTTATTTACGGCGATTTTGTCGGACTGGACGACAAAGAAGCCCGATTGACGAAGTCAGCCATTCTGGACCTGCAACGGCATGAGCTGCCGATCACTTACATACGAATGACAGGCGGCCACTTCGTCCATTGGAACCCGGCGTTCCCGCTTGAACAGGTACGACAGTTTTTACAAGTTGAGAAAGTGAGCGGTCTGTTATGAAGCGTCAGCAAAAGATTGTCCTCATTCTTGTGTGCTTATTGTTGGTATCAGCCGGAGTGGCCTGGGCATTTGATTCGACGAAGCAGCCACAATTGCCCGAGGGAGCGGAACCGATTCTCACCTACCCTGTTGATGACCGTGACATGAGTCTCCGCTTTTTCATGAACAGTTACATCGTCGAGGAATGGAGTGAAGAGCCGGTTGCGCAAGGCATAGGTCTTGAACTTACTGTCGACAATCAGGTTCAGTCGATTACATCTGAATCGCTGTCCGAGGAAGGTCTCACGTGGTCGACTTTCGGCCAATCGTGCGGAGATACGTCATCATGTTCCCCGTACGATATCCTTTACGGGATGAACCACGGCGAGACGACAAGAGTCATCGTCGAGTTGAACGGGGAACGGTTCGAACCGGAACTGTTGAAGACGAAGGCCGGGAATGATGTCTGGTTCGTGCTCGTCGACCAAATCGAGTCGATTGAGTCGATCACCGGTTACGATGCTGCGGGGGACATATCCTACCGCTTCAACAACTAAAAAAGAGACGGAGGACGGCTGTCCTCTCACCTCTTAGCGCTCGCAGGCGATACCGTCCTTATCACGGTCTTTTGATTTGTTCGCTTCGTATAACGAACTGTTGGCGTAAGGCTTGTACTTTGTCTTACCACCTTTGTTTTTCGTCGTCTTCGTTTTGGCGACACCGCCTTTGTACGTCTTATTCAGTTCGGTGCAATTCTTAAATTTTTTCGGTGCGGCGTCCACGGTTTCTGACGGTGCGACGCTCAGCGTGAACAACGCGATGCCCGCGATGGTCGCACGAAGTAGCTTTTTCATAGTTTTCTTCCTAGGTAACAAACGATATGCGTGCTAATTCTTGATTATTATAAGGGGAGTTATGACGAATACCCTGATTTTTAAAATAGTTAAAGGAAGGTAACCATCTATGGACTTGCTTATATTGATGCAGGACCGGGCCCTCCCGTTACTGCTGCTCGCACTATTTCTCATTTTGAACGTGATGTTCGTCATCGGGATTTGGAAACGACGACACCACTTCTCCAAAGCATTTCTCGTGTTCGCGAGCTCGCTTACGTTCCTACTCATGACGTCATCGGTCATCTTGTTCATGTTCACGATGTTTATCGGCTACAACCAGTGATGTCTTCTATCCGATGATATCCGTATTAAAATCATCGAGTGCCCCTACGATGTTCGAAGTATGATGAATGCAGAAAGGAGGGAATGTAGATGCTTGAATCACTGAACCGATTGATGGACCACATCGATCAAAATTTAACAGAAGACATCACGAGTGAGGATATCACACGCATCGTCGGGGTGTCCGACTATCATTTTCGACGCATGTTTTCCTACATGGCCGGGATGACGCTCAATGAATACATTCGAAACCGTCGGCTGTCAGAAGCGAACAAGGACTTGATTCATGGGAAATCGGTCACGGACGTGGCCTATACGTATGGATACCAATCCGTCGACGGATTCTCGCGAGCGTTTCGAGACTGGTGTGGCTTTTTACCGTCAGAAGTCATCAAGAACAAGATTCAAAAGTCATTCCCGAAATTCACTTTCTTCATTGACATCAAAGGGGGAATCTCGATGGAATTCAAATTAGAACACAAATCTTCATTTAACGTCGTCGGCGTGTCTAAACGCGTCCCGATTCAGTTCGAAGGCGTGAATCATGACATCGTCGAGTTGGCGCAGTCAATCACGGCGCAACAGCGAAGCGAGATGCATCAATTGGCGGACCTTTATCCAAATCAAGTGCTCAACGTGTCGTACGACTTCGATGAAGGCTATTTGGACGAAACGGGTTCACTCACGCACATGATTGGCTTCGCGACGACGCAAGATAATCCGTACGAGGATCTTGAACAAATCACGATTGCGTCGAACCTGTGGGCCGTCTTCCCGAATACCGGCCCGTTCCCGAAGACGCTCCAGGAGACGATGGCCAAGACGTATGCCGAATGGCTGCCGACGTCGGGCTACGAACTGGCAGACTTGCCAAGCATCTCGTTCACGAAACATGACGGACCGTCTGAAAACGTCTATAGCGAAGTGTGGGTGGCTGTCAAACTGAAAACGACATAAGCACAGAAAAATACCTCTTGAAAACAATTGTCTTCAAGAGGTATTTTCGTTTACTTCGAAGGCTCGTACGCGAGCGCTTCCCCGTTCGTTTCAATCACATGCTTATACCAATCGAACGAGTCTTTCTTCATCCGCTCCATCGAGCCGTTGCCCTCATTGTCACGGTCGACATAAATCATGCCGTACCGTTTCTTCATCTCGCCCGTCGTGAACGAGACGATGTCGATGATGCCCCACGGCGTGTAGCCGATCAAGTCGACGCCGTCATAGACGACCGCTTGTTTCAACTGTTCGATATGCGCCTTCAAGTAGTCGATGCGTGCCGCATCATGGATTTTCCCGTCGACGATCTCATCGACAGCACCGAATCCGTTCTCGACGATGAAGAGCGGGATTTGATAGCGGTCGTACAACCGGTTGAGTACATAGCGGAGACCGACCGGGTCGATCGACCAGCCCCAGTCGCTCGACTTGATATACGGATTCTCGACGCCGTTCGGTAGACCACCGTTGACGATGTCGCCACTGTTATCGGCGACGACATCACTCTTCACGGTCGTCGACATATAGTAACTGAAACCGAGGTAATCGACGGTCCCATTTTTCAAGATCTCCTCGTCCCCGTCAAGGAACGGGATGGAATAGCCTTCACGCTCGAATTCGTTCAAGGCGTAGCTCGGATAGATCCCGCGCACTTGCACGTCCGGGAAGAAGTAACGTTGGCGCATCATCTCTTCAGCAAGCATGACGTCGTCCGGGTTTGACGAGAACGGATAAATCGGCACGTGTGATACCATCGCCCCAATCTCGAAGTCCGGGTTGATGGCTTTCCCTTTCGCGACGGCGAGGGCGCTCGCGATCAACTCATGGTGCCCCGTCTGATACATCACTTCAAGGGCGTTCTCCCCGTCTTCGACGATGACGCCAGAGTTCGTCCATAAGAAGAGCGGGTTGTTGACGTCCATCTTGTTGTTGATCTCGTTGAACGTCATCCAGTATTTGACCTTGTCTTTATAGCGGTCGAAACACACCTCGGCGAAGCGGACGAAATGGTCGACGACGGCACGGTTGCGGAACCCGCCGTACTCACGTGCGAGGTGGAGCGGCATCTCGAAGTGGGACAACGTGATGATCGGCTCGATGTCGTGCTTCAACAGCTCGTCGAACAAGTCGTCATAAAATTGGAGTCCTGCCTCGTTCGGTTCCGCATCGTCCCCGTTCGGGAAGATCCGGCTCCAACCGATCGACGTGCGGAGACACTTCAAGCCCATCTCGGCAAAGAGCGCGACGTCCTCTTTATAACGGTGATAGAAGTCGATCGCCTCATGGTTCGGATAAAATTCGTCCGGCTCGACCTTGTCCGTGATGCGACGCGCGACGCCGTGAGCGCCGGCCGTCAACACGTCGACGACGCTCGGCCCTTTGCCGTCGGCGTCCCAGCCGCCTTCAAATTGGTGGGCGGCAAGCGCGCCGCCCCATAGAAAGTCTTTCGGTAATGTCTTCATAGTAGTTCCTCCTTATCAACTTTGAATCTCCAATACTGGATCATACATGCCAAGTATAATTGTACCGGTACAATTATACAAGTGCGATACATTTTGTATTCTCGACGAAATGGTGACGTGGTACAATCAAAGCAGATCATACGAGGTGAGGATACCACATGCTAAAATACCAACAGATTGCAACAGAGGTTGAACAATACATCAATCAACATGATTTGAAGCAAGGCGATAAACTGCCCGTGCTCGAGCAGTTGATGAGCCAATATGCCGTCAGCAAGAGTACGATCACGAAAGCGCTCGAGTTGCTGGAACGGAAAGGCGTCATCTTTCAATTGCGGGGGAGCGGCATCTTCGTCCGGCGTCACAACCGTCCGGGCTATATGAGTCTGTTCTCGACGCAAGGGTTCAAGAGCAACCTTGGTGACCGGGTGTTGACGTCGGACGTGCTCGACGTCTCGGTCACGAAACCGGACGCGACGGTCGCACAGAACCTTGGCATTGACGTGACGGATGACGTCTATCGTGTCGAGCGGGTCCGCTTCGTCGACGGAGAGGTGTTCTGTTACGAGGAGTCGTACTATGTAAAGGCGATCGTCCCGTATTTGAACCGAGAGATTGTCGCCGACTCGATCTTCGATTACGTACAGGGAGCCCTCGGCGTCACAATCGGCTTCTCTGACATGTATATGCAGGTCGGACGATTGGACGATGAGGAAGCCGGATATCTCGGTTTGCAGACGAACGACCCGACGCTTCGCATTGAGACAATCTTTCATCTCTCGAACGGGAAACCATTCGACTACTCATGCATCACGTACCATTACGAGCATTCGCAGTTCGTCGTCCAAGCGAACGGGCCGTACATGTGAAAACACCGCTCTACGCGATGGCGTAGAGCGGTGTTTTTGTGTGGCTCAGACGAGCGGTTTACGTTTCAAATCCAGTAACGCATCATCCGTTTTGTAAAGCAATTCGTTGAATCGTTCTGAACCATGCGCTTCGATGAACGCTTCTTCGGATGGGAAGATGGGAATGAACCAGACCGGTAACACGGTTTGTTCGTCTCCTTCATAGGCGAGAAACGATTCATCAAAGTAAAACGGCGTCGCCACATAAGTCGAGGAAAAGTTCAATCGTTTGAAGACGTTCGAGGGAAGTTCGAAATATTCGCCGAGTTTGAAGGCGTGATGTGTATCGAGTGCATGCGTCGTTAATTGCCATAACAACTCAAGTACGTCTTCATACGCACGTTTTTGTTTAAAACTCAACAGTAACTCTTGATATGTATGAGTGCCCTCTTCGTTTTGTAGCGTATGCCAATGAAGTCCTAACGTCGAAATGGTGAACTTATCGGTTTCAGGGCTGTCATCGAACTGCAAGAACTGTATGGCCTGTTCTATTAAATCCTCTGTTTCGAATTGATTCGTGAATTCTCCACAGTGGGATTCTAAATGCTCTAAATAATTCATTATGTTTCCAACTTTCTTGATGGATTCTTACTTTACTATAGGCACTTGTTCTTGATTCACCCAATCCATAATAAACCACTCTTGGTGGCTGTTTAATGTTGGAAGTTCATGGCGTGAGAAAAAACGATGCTCGTGACTCTCTTGTCCTTCCTGCGCAAGTTCTCCGGAGAATCCCGTCGCATGAAAGATGACTTGTACACTAAAGACTTGATCTCCATTTTTATAAGAAGCAAATCCTTCTTTTCCTGAATATAGCCCAAACAAGCTTAGTTGACTGACTGTAAGACCTGTTTCTTCAAACGTTTCGCGTTGTGCTGCGCTCTCGAATGTTTCACCAGGTTCCATGACACCACCCGGGATTCCCCAAACGTCATGATCTTTACGATGTTGAAGCAAAATTTTATTATTGTGCTCGATTATGACGCCGCAACCGACCGTCATTAATAAGTTAGTTCCAATGAGGTTCCGCATGTCCTGTATGTAGTTCAACCCATTTCCTCTTTTCATTTAAATTTCAAAACCGCTTGATTGAACCGTTCACATGATCAAGAAAGTGATACACATCGTCCGCATCATGCGCCAGTACGAAGTTTCCGAAGAGGTTAGGATGAAATTCTCCGATGAACGTCTCGACTGTCTGTACAGGTGTAGTTGAGAAAAAAGACTGCCAAAACTTTTTTGCTTTCGGAATCTCTAGTTGAGTCAACAACCTGTCTTCAATCAACTTCTCCCATGCTGCGTCATGTAGCATCAATCGATATAATTTCTCCCTCGGGCCGAACGTTCCTCCGAGACAGAACGTCAATTCAATCGGATACGCACCACGTGTCACGTGACGAAAAAACGTCTCGTAATCCGCTGTATCGATCGATTCAACGGATTCAATATTCGTCCCTTGGAGTGTCAGCCCCTCACGGTAATAGCTTACCAACCAATCCGTCTCATTTGAGAACGTGACGACGTCTTGGCAATGTTCGTCACGGGAAAGTGTCAGCCATGGGGCAATCGACTCATGGTTATGAACGATTCCGGATGTGACAGACTCCTCTTTTAAGCGTTTAAACGCGAAACGATGTCGCTTCGGCAACCGTACCGACGTTTTTCGTTCCACGCGTAACGGGAAAGCTTCTCCGGTGAGATGTCGGTAGATCAGGCGATTTGCTTCTCCCTTTTTGAATGCATGCCGCGGTAAAATAAGCATCTCATTCTTTTGATAGATGATACGACACGGTTTCAAGTCCGGCTCGTTCTCATAGTCAGTAAAACATGTCGCGAGCGTGTTCGCCGCCTCAGGCAAACGTTGCTCAAACTCTGTCCAACCGTATAGCTCAACGATGTCCGGCAACCCGTTCTCATCGGTGATGGCGTCCCAAAATGCGTTCCAGTTCATGCCATAGTGAGCAGGAAAATGGAACTGTTCTTTTAACAGGTGATGCAACTCGGTTTCCGCCACGATGTTCGAGACGTCTAGCGTCACACGAGTGATTTGGTCCCTTTGTTTCCACTCCTCAATCGGATGCATCCAGACATACACCGTCTCAACGACCCCAGCTGGTGTGACCTCGACATAGACGGCTCTTGTGAACGGATGCAAGACGAGGGATCGCAATATCGTCTTATTTGTAAAGCGTTCATCGATTTGTAAGCCATCCGGATGAAACGAGAAGATGTCAGCGGCTTGTCGACGAATCGAGCGATACGTGTCCTCAAGCGCTTGGTCATAGACTGGGTCGAATTCGTAACGGTCCGCTTTCCATAACGTCCCACCATTCGAACGTGATAAACTCTCCGTCTTTTGTTCTAATTCATCCGTGTGCACCGCATGTCGACGCACAAATAAAGCCGTGGCCGCATCGACTTCATGCAACCACGGACGTTTCAAATTCATCTTTTTCCTCGCCTCCGGTACAAAATATAACCGAGCGGGAGCCCCGCCAACAACGCGAGGCCAAGCATCCAATAGGATGTCGGCTCTTTCGTCTGAACATCACTAGAACCACTAGTAAGGGCATCCTCCGCGGAACTTTGAGTGTTTGAACGTGTCTCGACCAAGAGTTTCTGATACATCTCGAGCGTGATCGTGTCTCCGCCGATGAACCGTTTCGCATCGGTCGTCAAGGCGGTCAACGTCTTTCCATCATAGTCAAACCAGGCATTCTCTCGCGCGGAATGGACCAATGTACCGGACACATCAGCTAAGGCAATGGCCAACTCGTCGCCATACCCGAACGTGGAGAAGGCGAAGAGGCCCGGTTCCTGCTCGTACGTGCCGATGACATTTCTCGGCTCCCCATCTTGTAGGACGGCTGATACGTACTCCTTGCTCGAGACAAACGTACACATTTCGTCCGACGAATAACAGGATTGCGCGGCAATCATCACTTCATGGAGCGAACCGAATGAGATGGCGCGACTTTCCGTCAAATGATAGTTACTCGGGTCGTCACCTTCGATATGGTCGAGGACGATTGACTCGAAATGTTTTTCAGCAAAACGCTCCGCGGATCGTTCTGTCGGCGCGGCAACTGATGACGTAGCACCGAGCGTGAAGATCCCGGCTAAAGCGAATGTTTTGATCAGGCGGAACATATCTTTACTCCTTTCAACCGACAGACATCTGCTTGAGCAGTGACGCGTCAATCCGAATCATTTCCGCATGCGGATGCATGTGTCGCTCGATGATTTGGGTAAATCGTTTCGTGGCGACGAATCGATCGGATTCATGAATCCAGGCGAGGCGCACAAGCGCAAGCCGCAACTGCTTGCGACCGTCACTCATCCGTAGGTGGTCGATATGATTATCAGCATCGAGTCGATTAATGAACAGTTCGACTTTACAATCTTCCTTCACTAAATAGGATACCAGATATGCGGCTTGTTGAATCAACTCTTCGTAACGGGCATGGAGGCCATTCCCTAGCGGACCGCTCAAGTCGAGCACGAGCGTGAACGTATCGAGGTTTTGGCGTTGATACACTTTCGCCTGAAGTTTTCCTGTCTTGGCTGTCGCGACCCACTCAATCTGTTTGACCGGCTCTTGCTCATACCGTTTTGTGCTTTGAATCATCAACGGGTCGTTGAGCGGTGAATGTTTGACGAGTCGGTCCCCCATCCGTACCAGGCGTGAGTCAAATCTGTTCTGTCTCGTGATGGATGGGAGTATGATCCAGGATGGAAGCGTATGATCTGTGACGAAGATGGTGCCAAGCCAAAATGGGAGTCTGAACTGAAGTGTACATTCATTGACTTGGACGGGCCCGCGCTGTTTCGCATGAATTGGAAGCGAATAGGTCGATTCCTCACGAAGTTGAATGACATGTACGCGCTGATCTTCGTCAAACGTCAAGCCGTGTCCCGTGACCAGGCGGACCGATGTCGGGATTCCGAGTTCTTGGAGACGTTCTACACCTGTCACCTCCATTCTTAGCGAGACACGATCATTTACGAACAACAACTGCTCTTTCTGGTGGAACGATAAACGTGTCCCTTCGACAATTTTCTGCGTCAGCCATTTCCGAATCAGCATCAATCCTAGAATTGCGCCAGACAGATAAGCGAGCGGCCACACATATGGGAACCATATGAACAGAAGTAGGATTCCGGTATAGGCCGGCCATAGCTTGTCGTCTAAAAGTGACGGTGTGCTCACTTCGACTTGTCGCATCTTCACACCTTCTCGACCGGTACATCGACTCGCTCCAAAATATCAGCGAGAACTTCCCGTTTCGTCGATTTCACGTCCCCTTCGAGCGTGAGCGTCAAGCGGTGTGCCAGAACATGCGTCGCGACGGCTTGGACATCTTCCGGGGTCACGAATTGACGGTCTTCGATATAAGCGTAAGCTTGAGACGCCTTGACGAGGGCGAGCGTCGCGCGAGGACTGGCTCCGACTTCGACGAGCGGATGTTTCCGTGTCTCTTGGATGAGGGCGAGCAGATAGGTGACGACGTCGTCATGGATACGGACCTCCTCAACTGCTCGCTGCGCTGCTAAAAACGTTTCGGACGACATGAGGGCATGAACGATGTGGCGTGTCTTAGAAATTGTCTGAAGAATCAACTGTCGCTCCTCCCCTGCTTCAGGATATCCGACTTGAAGGGACATCAAGAAACGGTCGAGTTGAGCGTCGGGCAAGGCGAACGTCCCGGCCGATTCGATCGGGTTTTGCGTCGCAATGACGAAGAACGGTTCCGGCAGTTGATACGTGACTCCGCCGATCGAGACTTGCCGCTCTTCCATCGCCTCGAGCAAGGCGGATTGTGTCCGGGGGACGGCTCGGTTCACTTCATCAATCAATAAGATGTTGGTAAAGATCGGTCCCGTCCGATTTTCGAACGTCTGTGTCTGCATGTTGAAGAAGTCAGAACCGATGATATCGGTCGGAAGCAAATCGGCCGTGAATTGGATGCGCGTGAAATCAGCTTCAAAACTCTTGGCGATACTTTTGGCGAGTAGCGTCTTCCCGGTACCCGGGACGTCCTCTAACAAGATGTGCCCGTTCGCGAGTAGCGCCGTGCAGCAGAGGCGCGTGATTTCAGGTTTTCCGAGATAGATTTGGTCCAATTGTTCCAATACACGTTTGATGGTCATGAGGGTGTCTCCTTTTCTAAACGAAGTAAATAGGCATCAAGCTGTTGCTTGAACGCTTCTTCCCGATGTGGCGTGACCTTGACTTGGTCGTAACGGGTCTCTAAATAGCTCAGCAGTGAAGCATCGAGTTGGATACGGCGCGCCCACGCGGATAACGTCTCGAACGGCCGTCTTCGTTGTTGTGGCGGCAGCGCTTGTTCGAATTGAATCAAATGTTGCCGCAACGGGGAATCTGGTAGCGGATGAGCGGAGCATTTTGCCTGTTCGAACGTTTCGCCTGTCTCTTGCCTTGAGTGAATCCTCTCGTCTATCGGAACGGCTTCCCGCCCCTTTTTGTGGAAGCGTCTACGCCACATCCATACACCAATCAAAAGAAGGAGGATGGTGCTGACAATGTAAGGCAACAGGGAAAGGCGATCGGATTCGCTTGTAGATGGTGTACCATATGACGGAGACAAGTCATTCTCATCTTCCCTTGGTGTGCCGCCTTCATCATCTGATGGCCCAACAATCGCCCCTACTTCAGAAATACCGGGTCCGGGATCTGCATCACTACCATCTCCACACCAAACATCCGTATCGACGACCTCAATAATCCCAAATAACTTTCGCTTGTCATGACAGTCCGTGACCCAGTTCGTGATGGGGCTCCCTGAGATGTCCAACCCTTTGAAGTAGGTATAAGCAAGTTGACCTGACAATGAAATGAGTGCAACAACCAGTAACGAAATCAAAACCGTGGATAGAAAAAGAGTTTTGGCCTTTCTCATGGAACAATCCGTCTGTGAATTTGTTGATTCGACCTCATCCAATCTCACGGCTCCCTTCATTCATCGATTTCATTTAATCCTTATTTTGGAAAATGGATTTGAAAGGATTATAGCATATGGTTTGATAGAATATTCAGTTTTTTCATAAAAAAGTCGCCCGCTTATTGAACGAGCAACCATACTTCCCCGCTATGTGTATAATCCTCGTCTTGAATCAGCTCATGGAAGCAATATACCTCGACGTTCGCCGGAAGTATGAATCGCTGTAGGCACACAGAGCCCACTGGCAAGCGCGTCCATGTCTGCTTAGACGTATCGCGTTCCATGAACGCCATTAGTCGTGCGTCGCTTTCAAACACGAGAAGTTCGGACTGCCAGAGCGACGGCAGGTCGATCAAGACGACGACCTGGAACCGCTCCTCTTCTCGGAGACGTACGAGACGTGAAGAACCCTCTACCATCGCCTCGATGACGGCGTGCTGGATTCGGCTATTCTTCTTTATCGATAGTAAGAACGGTTGATCGATTGGAATTTTGTTATGCCAATACCCGTCGTGAAACGTCGTCGGGAACGAATAGGTCTGTTCGTCGACATCCATGCGCAACCGTTTCAGTCTTCGTCTAACACCGCGTACTTTCGCTCGTCTCTTCAAGACGTTTTCCCCAAGATGCTGCCGACTTGTTGCTGATGGTGCCGGTCGTGTTCGATGAACTCGGTGACGATATAGGCAAGTGTGTACGGAACACCGTCATGCGGAGAATGGGTCGTTCCGTTTGCCATCGTGTGAGAAGTCAGCGTCTCTTGACGTAATGACCGAAGCGTTTCTATAAGCGAGCTCCGACTCGTTTTGGCTAACTGGAACACGTTTTCTCCCGAAAGACGTTTCGCTTTTTGGGTCGCTCGCGCGTTAAATGAGTCGAATTCAGGGAAAATCATGGTTGAGGTGATTGAGCCTCACTTATGCATATAACGGGATAGACCTCTTCATATTGGTTTGAGGAGTCATCCCGTCGATTGAAATTGAACCGTAAGTTACCATCACGCCTTGTGGTGACGGGACCATAAAAAGAGGGAACGCATCCAACCAGTCCGCTGATGTCGGAAACGCATCAGGTGCCCAGTCGAGCTCAAGTTCGTGCCCGGCAAGCGCGTACGAGAATGGCATATGGCGATACACGTCAACGAGCAGTCGTTCGATTTTCTGTGTGAACACGGGTCTCGATGCAGGGTGTGAGACGATATCATTCCACTTTATATCGATGAGAATCCCGACATAGGTGTCCATCTCTTGAAGGGACACGGTCATCGTCATGTCCACGTCTCCAAAATAGTTGCTTCGTAAATGGATAGATCCGTATTGCCCAACCTGAGCAAAGTCGGTACCTGTCGTTGTCGTCCAACTAGTGCCCGCCTTATCCTGACTGTATGTCACGTTTATGATTTCGCCACCGCTACTTAACAGTTCCGCACATACATTTTGAGCAAGTTCAGGTAACGGATAATGGCTCGGATAAGCCATCCCGATGGAAATGAATCCGCCTGCTTGATCCATTCAAACACCTCCTTTGTTTCATCATACAAAAAAAGCGGCACCGTATACACGGTACCGCCCTATCTTATAGCCAGACTGGTAAAGAAAAGAACACCAGAAACAATACGGTCAAGACACCAACGACCGGACTGAGCGACCGATAGCCCTTCTTGAACAAGACGATCATCGTATAGGCGATGAATCCGAGCCCGATGCCATCGACGATGGAATACGTGAACGGAATCATGATGATGACGAGAATCGCCGGGAAGGCATGCTCCCAATTGTCGAGCGGGAGATGCTTCACGTTCTGGAACATCATCATGCCGATGATGATCAACACCGGCGCGATCGCCGTCACCGGAATGATCGCGAACAGCGGCAGCAACAAGAGCGAGACGACGTAAAGTCCTGACGTCACGAACGATGCGATGCCACCTCGTGCGCCGACCGAGATGCCGGCCGCGACCTCGACCGTCGAAACGGTCGGGCTCGAGCCGAACATGGCACCGGCCATCGTCGACAAGCCTTGGGCGACGAGCCCTTTCGGTGCGTCCGCATCCTTGCCGATGGCGCGCGTCTGATTTTGGATCAGGCTGATGTTCTCAATCAGCAAGACGAGCGTCAACACGCCGACGGCGACTAGGAAGATCGGTGACGCCGACTCGGCGAACGAGACGTTGCCGAACACGGTGCCGAACGACTCGAAGAATGGTGTGAGCGCGAACTCACCAGTCCAGTCGAGCGTGCCCATGACGGCGCTCAAACCGACCCCGAACGCAATCGTCCATAGGAAACTGCTCGGTCCCATCTTCAAGAAGAGAAGGATGGCCACAAAGAGCGACAGGAACGCGACCTGTACCGGCCGTTCCCCGAGGTCTCCGATGTGAAGCAGTGCCCCGCCACCGCCCGAGACGATCCCCGCCGCCTCGAGTCCGATCAAGATAAGGAACAGGCCGAGCCCGACCGTCAATCCGTCATGAATGATCGGCGGAAAAGCGTTTGCCAGTTTCCTCGCCACTTTCGTTACCGTCAATAGGACGACGAGCGCTCCTGAGACGAACGAGACGGCGAGCGCGCCTTGCCAGCTCAGCCCCATCTGCAGGACGAGCGTGTACGTGAACAGCGCGTTTATGCCCATCCCTGGTAACAGGAGCAGCGGCAAGTTGAACAGCCCTGCGATGAACGTTCCGATGATGCTTGTCAAAATCGCTCCGACGAGCGCTCCCTCGAACGGGAGTCCGGCTTGTGTCAAGATTGCCGCGTGAACGGCCGGGATGTATGCTGTCGCCAGAAAGTTCAGCACGCCCCCGTATGTTTCTGTTTTCCATTCTGTTTGTTTTGCCATAGGAATCAATCCTTTATTGGCACCCTCACCCACCCATGTGGTTATACACACGAGATTGATTATATCCTGTCTGACCTCTGACATACAAGCTATTATTGGTTCAAATCCATCTTTGGACCCAGTCATGAGACCCATTCGGACGAAAGGTTCATTTTATAAAATAAGAACAAACGTTCCTGTTTTTAGCATCCTTTTTGACAAGAATCTGCTATAATGAAGAGGCAGGTTAACGCAGCAATAGTGGGGTCAGCCGCCAAGTCCACAATGGAGGAAGGCGGTGGTGCGGATGGAACAACTATGGACCTGGGTCGGCGATTATGTGATCGTCCCGATCCTCGCTCCGATTATCGTTCACTTGGTGTTACACCAAACATCCGATCGTGCAACGTCTGAACGCACAAAAAAATGACCCCCTCGGCGCAATGAGATGGGTCACTTTCTGATTCACTAACCATTGTGGCGGCTGGGCCACTCTTGAAGTGGTAGCCTGTGAGCCAGAGGCCGGTGTGTCCAGCACCGGTCTCTTTCTACTTGCATCATACCATACTTGTTCCCATTTTTCAGCAACAGAAACGCGAAAACGGTGAAGTTGACGTGACGAATGATATCTGGGCGCCAGACATCGATCCGAGAGCAAGCTTCTTGATTGATTGTTCAACAGTTCGAGGCAGAGCAAAGCGCTTTGCCTTTTTTAGATTTCATTTATGACTCCTTTAAGAATTCTTTAAATCTGCCATCTACACTGAAGACAGTTCAAATTCTTAGGAGGTTTATTCCCATGTATAATCAGAATTATTCAGTTATGTTCACAATCGAATCAGGAGTCGTTCTCATCCCACTCGCCATCCTCGGACTCATCACGTTACTCGTCTGGTCGTTTCGCAAGAAACATGTAAAAGCCGCACAAACTATTTTGCTTCTATCATTCGGGATATACTTATTAGGTGTCCTTCACTTCGTGTTTTTCCCGGTTGACGTCAATTTAGGAAAGTATGCGAATCAAGTTCCGTGGTGGAGAACGATTAATTTCATTCCGATTTTGACCATCGATGTGTATTCATTTGTGCTGAATGTCGTGATGTTCCTCCCGTTCGGCTGTTATCTTCCATTTTTGAAACCGTCGATCACGAAAAAAGAAGTACTTAAATTAGGATTTCAGTTTAGTCTGATCCTTGAACTGATTCAATTATTGGTGCGCACGACACTAGGCAGTGGACGAAGCACGGATGTGAATGATTTATTGGCAAATGCGTTCGGGGCGCTCTTAGGGTTCTTACTCGTTCGCTTCGTCGTCCAATACGCCCCGTTCCGACGTTTGTATCAGAATTTCCAACTTTAATTCGCGAGGGAGTTTCAAGCATGACAAAAATCTTGTTAGTGGATGATGATGTCCAAATCGCAGAACTGATTGATGTGTATGTAAAAAATGACGGGTATCACACGACGATGGCAACCGACGGGGAAATGGCGCTTGACTTGTTCAACCAAGAATCGTTTGACTTAATCATTTTAGATTGGATGATGCCTCGGATGGATGGGCTTGAATTTTGTAAGCGGGTGCGCCAGACGAGCCAAATTCCGATCTTAATGGTCAGTGCCAAAGTGGGTGATATGGATAAGATATTGGGATTGACGACGGGAGTCGATGACTACATCATCAAACCGTTCAATCCGCTCGAGTTGATGGCACGTATTAAAGCATTGCTGCGCCGTTCAAACTATAACCGACCAAGCGAGTCCTCAAGTGTACAAGCTGGCCCTTTCCTCATCGATCGAGCCAGCCACACCGTCATGATGCAAGAGCTGATGATTCGATTGACGGCACGTGAATTTGAGATTTTGTATTTACTAGCGAAACATAAAGGCCGGGTGTATAGCTCTGAAGAGATATTCGAGGCTGTCTGGCAAGAGCATGGCGTCGGGTCGAATCAGACGGTGATGGTTCATATCAGTAACATCCGCGAGAAATTACATGCCGTTGTGCCACATGAGGTCATCATTCATACGGTGTGGGGAGTGGGATATAAAATTGAGACATAATATATGGCGCGTCATAACGTTCATCCCGATGTGGAAACGTCTGCTGTATGTGGTGATTGCTTTTGGAGTCGCTACCCTGAGCGGTGTTCTGTTACTGCCTGCCGTCTGGTACTTTGAGGAGTCTTCACGATTTGTGGAGAGTCTGATCATCGTATTGTCGTATTTCCGGGAAGGTGTCATCGTCATGTTTTACAGTCTGATGGTCATCGTTTGTCTTGTGTTGATCTATCAATATGAGCGTAAACGGTATTTACAGGTTCACATTGAGCGGATGACATCACTTGTCGAAGAACTTCATGCCAATCGTGATTCGGTTGAACCATCGGTCCCGCCAGAGCTAGAGCGGTTGATGGCGACCGTTCGCGCCATCTCGGACAGTGCGGCAAAAGCGGAGCAGGAATTGGTTCAAGCTGATCGTTTGAAGCACGAGCTCGTGACGAACGTCGCGCACGACTTACGCTCCCCGCTCACGTCGATCACGGGTTATCTTGACTTGATTCACAGCGACCGTTACCGGGACGAGGTGGAATTGCGTCATTACATCCAAGTCATTCATGAGAATGCGATCCATCTGAAAGGCTTGATTAACGATATCTTTGACTATACATTTCTACAAAACGACCAAATCGCGCTGCAAACAAGTGAGGTCCGTCTCGATGAATTGCTCAATCAGCTCATCATGCAGTCGACGTTACGTCTCTCGGAAGTTGAAATGGAAGCTCGATTCAGTTCCTCAGCCAAGCGACCCATCGTTGAAGGTGATGCGTTGAAGCTCGTCCGTGTGTTTGAGAATATACTCGAGAATGCGATTCGTTACGGGCGTGACGGAACGTATATCGATACGTTCATTGAAGATACGGATGAAGTGGTTCTTATCAACATGACGAATTACGGCGAGGAGGCCATTCCATCACGTGACATCCCATACGTGTTTGAACGATTTTTTAGAGTGGAAAAGTCACGCGCACATTACACTGGCGGATCAGGTCTCGGTCTCGCCATCGCCAAGTCCATCATCGATTTACACGAGGGCGAGATTCACGTGACGAGTCAACCAAGAAAAACGACGTTCACAATCATTCTCCCAAAAGTCTCTTCCAATGCTGTTCATGAACAATCATGGCACGTGTGACCTACACGTGCCATGATTGTTGCATTCACACCAAACAGGATCAACTTCAAGCTTATGTCGGAGCGAGCCCCTCAAGCCGATTAAAAAAGACGAGCCACTCGCAACACGCAAGGGGGCTCGTCGATCACCTGACCGGGCTATCCGTTAGCCCGGTGTTTTCATATCTTCCTGTACCGTATAGCGGGAGAACCAGTTCAGCATGGCTTCTGCCTCTTGTTTCGGGATATCCTCGATCATCTCATTCGATAGCAAGCCACCCCGTGTCGAGAACAGGACGTTACATACATCGAAACGGCGTTGGAGCGGCGTCTGAGTCACTTGGACCTGTTCGATTCGCGGCTTGTCCGTCAAGAATGAACTGACGTTGAAGGCCCCGGTCCGCAGCTCGATGAACTGACCGTTGCGAGCGTAGCGCGTCGTCATATAGCTCAATAGGCGACCGCCGATAATGATGGCCCACAATAGGACGAGCCACCAGGCGTAATCGCGGAAGAAATACAAAACGACACCCGAGACGATGAGTCCGACCCAGCTGATGCGTAGCAGTTTGACCCAGAGCGAACGTTTTGGCAAGCGATGAAGCGTGTCAGACCAGACGAACTGGTCGAAGTGCTCGTTCAACACGGTCATCGCCCGCTCCCGTTTCACGAACGGGAGGATGGTTGACGATTCGTCTTTCAACTCGTCCATCGTCCCGGCCGCGACGAGTTCGACACCGACGATGTTGAACCAGCGCCGAATGAACGTCTCTTTGACCCGGACCGCTTGAATCTTCTCGTATGGGATCTCTTTAGCGGAACGGTTGATCAGTCCTTTCTCAACGCGGATGCGGTCCCCGCGCCGTTCGAGCCGGAAGTTCCCGTATTTCAAGAAGTTGATGACCATGCCGATGACGACCGACAATATCAGGACTGTCAGGACGAGCAGGCCAATCGCGATAATCGACGCGTGGACGACCCAATCGCCGATCGTATCGAACGTCCCGTCGAGATTGATGAAGTCATCGATGGACGAGATGATTGTCGAGGCGACCGGGAAGATCGCGAACACCGACAATGATGTCAGCGAGGCGATGATGATCTCTCGGGTCGAGAGGGCGTACAGCAAACGGCTCGCCGGTTTTTCAATCATCACCGGTGTAGCTGTCGTGTCCGTCTCTCCTTCTACTGGTATATCGGACTCGGTCTTGCGGTGACGGACCTGGTCAAGGATGTCCTCGAGCCGCTTCGCCTCGTTCGGGAAGACGCCGGCCAGTTTGAACGAGGCGTCGTCGCTGTTCGCGTTTGTATCGAACGTCAATTCGACGACCCCGAGCAACCTGTACAAGAACGGGCTGTTCGAGTGGACGCTCTGAATCTTATAGAGCGGGAGCGACTTCTCTTTCTTGATCCAGTTGCCGTCGATGACATATACCGTCTTCTCATCGAGCGCATAGCGGAAGTTGAGCCAACCGAAGAACTTCTGCAAGATGTCGAGTCCGAGGAACAGCAAGATCCCGACGCGCAGGATGATGCCGAACGTCGACTCCCAGTCGTTGTTCAAGACGAACAAGAGCACGAGCGGGATGGCGAACGACTTGATGACCTCTAACACTCGAAGCATAAGGACGCGACTCGGCAGTCGATGCCACGTGAGGGCGGCTTCCGTCATACGACATCCTCCTCCTCGATGCGGGCGTAGACCGCGATTTGTTCCCGGAGCGACTTCGCGAACGATTCCTCGATCGCATAGATGTCATGTGACCCGGCGGCCGTCCCGATTGTGATTGTCTGCAAGCCGTACTTTCGAAGTAACGGTCCTTGCTGGGCGTGGACGTATTGTACTTTCGTCATCGGGATCAACACGTCGTTTGTCGTGATGACGCCATGATGCAAGCGAATCTCGAGTGGTTTCACATCATACGTGAACCGCTCTTGCTTCCATTTTTGGAAGACGACAATATCAATCACACTATAGATGAGGTCGATGGCGAGTAAGACGTACATCGTATATTGCAGCCATGTCGGCCAGTCAAAATAAAGCGCTGCGGCGACGAGGCCCCCTGTGATGACGAGCCCAATGAGATAAAAGATGGCGCTCGACAGTCGGAAGACGGTACGTGCCTCGATTGGCAATGTGCCGCTGAATGATGTCGGTGTTGTTTCTATGTCTGACATTGGTGTTTCCCCCTATTCGTTCGGACGTTTGTCCTTCTCTCTCTTTAGTATACGCCGTTTTTCTGAAAAAGTTTCATTTCGACACGGGGAAAGTGGCGAGCTGTTCGTTGATTAGCTGAAACCGATGCGTATCCTCAGGCTCGACTTCCTCGACGATTGTGGTTAACGCTTCATGGGCAGAACGTTTCAAGGCATCCGTGATTCGTCCGGTCAGTTTGATTGAAGCGAACGCGCTCGCGAGGATGACGACGTCACACACGAAACGATCTCCGTTCAACATCCAGTCGTCCGGTGTCGAGATGTCTTCCTCGAGCCAGTCAGACAGGACGGCATACGCCCCTTCCAGAAAATCGAAGTCCTGCTCTTTTCGAAGCGCTTCTCCGAACATGTCGAGGACGTCGGCCCCTTCATCGCTCCCGAACGGCGCGTACTCGTCCGTACAGTCTAAATAAAAGTCTTCCTGGAAATGTTGCATAAACGCCGGGTTGGCCGTCAACGGATGCGGGCCGATCTCTGGGTCATCTAAGTAAAGATGGTTGTCCCAGTCGTACTCGACCTCAACGTACCCTTTCTTTAGTTTTTGACGGACGAGTTTGTCGGCTTCTTTCTTACACTCTTCTGCCGTATCAAAAGACTTTAGTTGGACTTTACCGACCGTACCGAGCTTTCCATACTGGACGACGAACTCGTCTGTGCCGACGCGGATGTTCCAAAATTTTGTAGTGTGCAGTAAATGGACCTTCATTTGCCACTCCCCAATAATATTTATTATGTTTTCATTATACGGTGAATTAGCCAATCTGGTGATTCGCTTTTTAATGTATTATTTTTCAATTGTTAACATTTTTTTATTATAAAGGAATATATAAGTATACATTGAATTCCTTTAAGAAGACTAAGTTATCATAGAGACTAATCGATGAAGGAGGGCTTATGCAGAAAAGAAAAATGTATTATTTCATCATATCGACCTTAATCATCGTCGCTTTATTTAAAATCGGGGGTACTTTCCTTTATACAATGATTGTAGATCGCCCGACCCAACAAGACATGTCGGGAAATCCAAGGTACATCGACGGTGAATTGGCAACCTTTAAAGATAAAACAGAGAATCTAGAGGATACTAATGATATACCGAAGTGGTATGATCTTTTGTCAAAAGAACGGTTTGAAAAGAAGACGTCTGGCGAAGATCAAGGGGATACTTCAGACGTCCTGAAATGGGCCGTTATAGCTTTCTTGCTCATTTTATTTCTCAAGAACTACAAGCGCGTACACGATTGGTGGGATAAACGGCGACGCAAAGCGACATCGTCCTCAGCTGACAAGAGACCATTATCATCTCGAGCCAACATGAACACGGTGACCAATACAACACCAACCTTTCTCTATGCCTCTGATACTGAGCTTGGGAAACTACTCGTGGAGTTGAATGACACCTTGAGCGACACTCAAAAACGAAAACCTCACGAGACCGTCTCAGAGTGGTTTGCACGCATTCGATTCGAACAATCTGTGAAACCTTATGCCGATGTGCGATATGGAGAACTGAACGTGATCGACGAGCGCTCACTTCATGATTTCAAAGTATCTGTCAGACAGTATATACAACACTACAAAGGAGAGAAATCTTGATGAACATTCGTACGATGATTGAGGAAATCAACCAAGTCTATTTGGGCAACCCGACAGTAGTAGAGTTGTGTGTGACGTCGCTGTTGGCAAACGGACATGTGCTCTTAGAAGATGTACCGGGCACCGGGAAAACGATGTTGGCCAAGACGTTAGCGACGAGTTTCCACGGCGACTTTTCAAGAATTCAGTTCACAGCCGACTTATTACCGTCAGATATTGTCGGTTCAGATTTTTTCAATCTAAAGACGCAAGAGTTTGAAAACAAGCAAGGCCCGATTTTCGCCAACATCGTGCTCATCGATGAAATTAACCGGGCCGTCCCACGTACCCAGTCCGCATTGCTCGAAGCGATGGAAGAACGACAGGTGACGGTCGGGGGCAAGACCTATCAACTTCCTACCCCATTCTTCGTCATCGCGACGCAAAACCCGATTGAATCATCTGGTACCTTCTCTTTGCCTGATGCGCAGCTTGACCGGTTCATGATGTGTCTACATACAGGGTATCCGACCGAAGAATTCGAACTTCAATTGCTGGAGGAATCCGTCACCGAGACCCGTAAGGCGGTATTGGCGAATGTCGATTTCGAGCAACTCCTGCAATATCGAGCCGATGCCATGAAAATCCACATCTCGAAAGACGTGTTACGCTATATTGTCTCGATCGCGACCGCGTCACGTAGTCACCGGAACGTTCAGACGGGGATTAGTCCACGTGCGACGATCGCGCTCTCGAAAGCCGCTCAAAGTTATGCCTATATCCAAAATCGTGACTATGTCACACCAGAGGACATCAAGTTCTTGGCCCCATACGTTTTCGCTCATCGGTTGACACTAACGCTCGAGGGCGAGATCAAGTCCTCGAAGGCCATGGTCATGGAAGAAATCTTGTCGACCGTCCCGGTCCCGGTCGAGATGGGCATGTGACTCCGATGAACATCACAACCAATGTATTTTTCTTGCTTGAAAAACGAATCCAAATCGTCTTATTTTCAGTGATGATCATCTTGTTGTTCGTGCCGTACCTCTCGATTCTTTCATTCGTTCTCGCTGTTTTTTTGGCGGCAAGTCTTTATATCGAGCGTTACACGAAACGACTGACTGCACAAATGGACGTCACGTGGAGACAGTTCGACTCGATTCTGTTCAAGAACGAAAGTTGTAAGTTCACCCTTGAACTGACGAACGTGCACCTCTTAAACGACATGAGCACGAAAACATAT
The DNA here is from genome assembly GCF_018617905.1 of Exiguobacterium sp. s40. NCBI lineage: Bacteria > Bacillati > Bacillota > Bacilli > Caryophanales > Exiguobacterium > Exiguobacterium sp. s40. The sequence goes on from NZ_JACSLC010000005.1 coordinate 223,521, forward strand.
ATACGTACGCCAAAGGATGGACCTTACGTCGTGAACTTAGAGGGGCACACGGAATCCATCATCGAATTGGACGAGCTGCCATCTGATTTCGTCTTCGAACTTACAGGTAATCGAAGGGGGCCCATCGAAATAGCTGAAATCTCCATCACGATTAGCTTGCCTCTATCGTTAGGGACGCTGACACTCTATTTGCCTCCCCCTTTACGTTGGACGGTCTATCCATCGATTTCAAGTACTCCTGCGCAGCGTATCCGATCACACCTGAAGCTTGGTGAGCGCGTCTCTAAATATTCTCCAATTAAGGATCGGTTACTACAAATCTCCTCGAAACCCTATGAGGATGAACCGTCTAGACAAATCGACTGGTATGCGACGGCGAAGAAATCGACTTTGCAAACGAAACTGTACCAGCCGGTCAATCAAGACATGTTCACGGTGTACCTCGATTTGTCAGCTTCGAACGGGATCGGCCTTCATCATCAGTTCGAAGAATTGATAGAGGATACGGCATTGGTCAGTCGGGAATTGATTGAAAGCGGCGGGAAGGTCGAGCTATTTGTGAACCGATTAGATCAAAAGGGACATGTCAATCACTTGAGCATCCAAGAAGGGGCGAAGCAGCTTAAAAACATCCTCGCTTTACTCTCTAGTCTATCGGAGCAAGATCACTATATGGGTTCAACCCGTTTCTCGCCTTACGTGACGAAAATAAAAAACAAGCAAGCTCAGCTCATAAAAATAGCATCACCTAACTGACTTTTTAAAAGCCCAGTTAGGTGATGCTATTTTTTTACCTTTTTTAGTCTTCAAAGAACCACTTCTTACGCGGTTCCACTTTCAGGTTGTCCCCGTGCTTCTTCATCTCGGTGATGAGGTAGCGTTCGAGCTCATTCATCGCCTTGACCCAATCTGTCATCGTCGCGACGAGCGGGACGACGGTCAGGATGAGGTCCTCCTCCTCCTCACGCATTCTCTCAATCATTAGCTTGGCGAAGTCGAAGTTCTCGTGAATCAAGTCCTCTTCCCGGTCGATGATGTGCTCGTTCTCTAATTCATAAGCCGAGAATAGACGCTCATGCCGTCTGAGCAAGTGCCTCATATGACGCATCAGTTCGTCCTCGAGCTGGGGCGGTAGATGTTCGAGTGTCAGAAAATCGTCATGCAGCTTGTCGAGCACGTGGATAGCGGCACTGTTCGTATCAATCATCTTCGACTTCAAGACGGCCCGGCGATAAATCGGCGTCTTCTTCTCGAGCCAGCGGTTGGCTTTAATCTCTTCTTCAAAGAAGTCGTACGTCGTCTTTGAGGCTCGATGTTTCTTTTTCGTCTCATCGAGTGACTCAAATGACGAGCGTCCTCCCTCTGTTTCCGAGAACAGTCGCGCGATGCGGACGGCCATTTGGGAGACGGTCGCGATCTCGTCCTCAAGCTTCCGCTCATAGCGCGGCGGGAACAAGAGCGCATTGACGACAAGCGCCACGGTGATCCCCATCATGATGAGCAAGTAACGTTCACCGGCGAACATCCAGACGGGCATGTCCGACTGGCTCGCCCCTTCCATAATCAGAATCGTCGTCAAGATGACGGTCCGGGTCGTCGACTCGAGGTTCAAGAAGAGAAGGATCGAGATGGCGATGATGATGACGACTCCGATGGCGATCGGTGTCGGGTTCGGCGTCAACATTAATGAGAAGACGGCGAGCAAAGCCCCGATCAAGTTCCCTTTTAGTTCTTCTAATAGCCGGACACCCGTCTGATAAACGGACGGCAATAATGCGAGCGAAGCCGCGAGTGCCGGTACGACAATCTGTTGAAATTGAAATGCCTCGGCGATGAGCAATACCAAGGCGACGGATATCCCGGTCTTGATGGTTCTAGCTCCAAATCTCATGCGGTGTCGACAACGAAGTGTCTTCCTCCCTTATACACGTCTTAACTTTTTGTATCCCACTTACCCTGCCCTGAAACCTCACAACTTCAAGCCGTTGTCTCCTGTTTCGATAGCGCTTCCGTGGTATGATGGCGTTGGATATTTTCTTTAATCTTGATTGGGAGGGGTTTACTTGTCAACCATTGCTTTATTTGGAGGGAGCGGCCGCACGGGGATGCGGTTGCTTGAACGTTTGTTAAAAGACGGCCACGACGTCCGACTCTTGTCACGTCGCGAGGTCGAACCGAGGGATCGTCTCACGGTCATCATCGGTGACGCGACCGATGCGGATGCCATCGCAGAAACGGTGAAATCGGCCGACGTCGTCATGTCGGCGCTCGGTACGGATAAGCAGGACGTCTTGTCCCGCTTCACACCGCTCATCATCTCAGCGATGCAAGCAGCCGGGATTACGCGCATCCTGACAGTCGGGACGGCCGGCATCTTGCAGGCACACGATTCTGACAACTATCGTTTCGAGACCCGCGAGTCGAAACGTTCGATGACGACCGCGGCCGAGGATCACGCCTGGGCATATGAACTGCTCGATGCATCAACGCTCGATTATACAATCGTCTGCCCGACCCAATTGATTGAAGACGCGTCCGTCGGGAACATCGTCATCACAGCTGACGTGCTCGGGACGCAAAACTCGGGACCAATCTCGCGTGACGATGTGGCCGAGCTCGTCATTCAAGCCTGGGAAAATAACTCATATCGTAGACACCGCGTCGGCATCACGACGGAATCATAAGTAGGGGATGGGGATTTATGAATGAACAACGCATGCGCCTCGCGCAATTGACCGACGTATTTGACATGCAAGCTGAGACCGAGTCAGCTCGTCTCGCCAAGACCGCGCTCCGAAAAGTGACACAAAATGAGATTTGGATTGCCGTCTGTGGCCATTTCTCGGCCGGGAAGTCGACGCTCCTCAACAATTGGCTCGGGGACGGTGTGTTACCGACGAGTCCGATTCCGACGAGTGCGAATATCGTGACGCTTCGACATGGGGAAATCGGGGCATCCGTCGCCGTCAACGATACAGATTGGATTCGACTCGCACCGGATGAGCTCGACCGTTTGAGCGACTACTGCAAAATCGAAGAGATTAAAGAAGTCGAGTACGCCCTGCCCCGCTTCCCGTTTGGAAGCGACGTCGTCCTTATGGACACGCCTGGGATCGACTCGACCGATGAACGGCACCGTCAAGCGACAGAACGCTCGCTCTTTCTCGCCGACCATCTGTTCTTCATGATGGACTACAATCACGTCCAGTCCGAACAAAACATCAAACTGATGAAACAGTTCAGCGCCGAAGGACGTCCCTACTCGATCATCATCAACCAAATCGATAAGCACGATGAAGGAGAGCTTCCATTCAGCACGTTCAAGCGTTCGCTCGAGACCGCCTTCACCCGTCACGCCATCAATCCGGACGATAAGTTCTACATCTCGCTCCGTGAGCTCGATCACCCGGAAAATGAGGTCGAACGCCTCCGGACGTACGTCCAAACCGTCATCGACGCCGCGCGGGAACATGCGGAAGCGCGCGCCGACTTGCTCGTTGACACGTTGCTCGCCCGGTCCACTGGTGCGCACGACGCGCTCCTGAACGAGTTGCCGGTCATCGAGAAGCAGCCGACGGAGATTCAAGCCCGCCTGCAACGTCTCGACAAAAAATCGATATGGCTCACCGCGTTCCGCCGCGAGTTCTTCAAACACCAGACACCGATTGTCGCGAGCGCGCCGATCATGAACTACGAGTTCCGCGAACTGTTGCGGGACTATCTCGAGAGTTGTGCGCCGGAGTTCAAGGTCGGCCTGTTCTTCTCAAAAGACAAGACGCGCCAGGAACGGCTGCGTCGCGAAGACATCGCCGTCAAGGAATTCAACCGGTTGATTGATACGAACCTTCGCCCCCACTTGATCAAGTACGCCGAAGACATCGTCCGCGATTTGAAACTGCCCGAGGCGATTTTGTCCCGTCCGGATACGTTACCGACTGCACCGAGCACGCTCATCAGTGACCAAGTGAAGTCCGACGCATCGCTCAGCGGTGACACGGTGCTTCAATTCAGCCGCGACATCGAGTCGGCTCTCGCCTCTTGGGTGACGAAAGTGTCCGAACCGTGGGTCACGTCCGTCGAAACGTATCTTGAGGCCGAAGGTAAAGACCGAATCCATGCCATCGAGACCGAGCAAGACGAATTGTATGACATGCTCGACACGTTGGCGCTACAACGTCAGCTGGCCGAACAGAGAGACGAGCTCACCCATTACACGACACGTGACCTCTCGGATTCGCGTTTGACGGACCTTGAAACCCGTCACTACGTCACGGCCGACCAATTACCGCAGAAACAAGTCGAACATCAGCAACAAGAAGTTGCTTCGACCTCGCTTTTTGTGGATGATATCACCGCTTTGTCGTTTGATTTTTCTTATGAATATGCGGTATGTGAAATATTAGAGAACCATCCGTTATTCAAGTCACGCGTCAAATCGCTCCGTCATAAATTGGCCCGGGCCGAATCCGAGACGTACACGCTCGCCATCTTCGGGGCGTTCTCGTCCGGCAAATCGTCGACGTTGAACGCGTTGCTCGGTGAGACGGTGCTCCCGACGTCACCGAACCCACTGACGGCGTCGATCACGAAAATCGTGCCGCCGAACGGCCGTGCCAACAAGAGCGCGTTGATCACGTTCAAGACACGTGCCGAACTCGAGGCCGAGCTGAACGGTTACGGGGCGTCACTCGACGCACTCCATCTCGACCACCCGTTCGTAAACGCCGTCAAGAACGCTCCCCTGTCCTATCTCGGTAGCCAGGAGACGGTCGACTATGACACGTTCTGCTCGTTCGTCACGGAGGAAGAGAAGAGCTGTATCGTCAAAGAGATCGAGCTCGCCATCGACTCCCCTTGGGCCGAGCGCGGCATCATCTTCGTCGACACGCCGGGTGCCGACTCGCAGTTCAACCGTCATAGCGAGGTGCAGTTCGGCTATATGCGTGACGCCGATGCTGTTTTATTTGTGACGTACTACAATCACGCTTTCACCGAGGCCGACCGTGAACTCGTCATCCAGCTCGGACGTGTGCAAGGGACAGGTGACCATCACATGTTCTTCCTCGTCAACGCGTCCGATTTGGCGGCGGATGAGGCGGAACAGCTTGCCGTCACCGATTATGTGTCGAACCAGTTGACGAAGCTCGGAGTCCGTCATCCGACGGTGCTGCCAATCTCGAGTCGAAACGCCATCCAAAGCACGGACGCAGGATTCGAACGATTTTCGGCCAAGCTTGAGCAATTCGTCGACCACGATTTGCGTCAGGCGAACGCGGTCCGCATCAAAGACGAGACAGAAGCCCTCGTCGCCGCGTTCGAGGACGTCGTCCGCGAGGCCGAAGTGGATGCGAGCGTCAAGGCGGCCCGCCGTGACAAGCTCGAACAAGTACGCACGTCTGACAATCGTCTCAACGTCACGACGCTCGAAGACCCGTTCAAGCGCGAGACGGACGAGCTGCTCGCTCACCTCGAGACTCGCTCGCTCCTCCGGCTGTCGGACTTCGCCAAAGAAACGTTCCACCCGGTCGAGGTCGATGGGTCGAAAGCGAGCCTCGAGCGCGCCCTCACCCGGACGCTCGACAAGTATGCGTATGACATCCATCAAGAGTTGCAAGTGTTCCAATATCGACTCGAGCGCTTCTTGAAACGAGAGACGGAACGCTTGATCGAGCGCGAGACGCTCAAACTGCGTCCGCTCTTGCCGACGTTGTCGTTCGAAGACGACATCGACATCGATTGGCTCCGCGACGCCGTCGACCCAATCACGTTCGAGGCGGCCCCTTTCCGTCCCGTCTTAAAGCACTATAAGAATGCGAACCAGTTCTTCGAAGGCGATGGCCGGACGAAGTTGCGCGACGACTTGAGCGCCCTGTTGAAGACGGCGGTGCGTGAACAGCTTGCGCGCGTCGGAAGTCATCAAGTCGAACGGACGGCGACGCACCTTGCCGCGTTCGAGACGACGCTCAGCCAGGACTGGGACCGTGAAGTGAACGACCTCATCGCCGGTGAATTGAGCGTGCTCTCGGACGGACAATCGTTCCAAGACATGACACAGCGCCTCGCTGCGCTCAGAAAGGACTGAACGCATGGGTTCTTTGTTGCTCGTCGGCCTGATTCCGGCCGTCATCATGACGGTCGCACTCGGCTTGTTTATTCGCCACCTGTATCTGAATAGAGAGTAGACTTTCAAGGATGGGACCGAGACCGGCCCCATCCTTTTTTCATGTCGTCATGAACGGATTTCAAACCACTCCTTGACGGTCCCATAGCTTTTCGACGTTCACGAGTTCATGTTGATCGAACGTCACTTTATATATGTCCGGCATATCGAGTTCTTTCCAGAACGTATAGCCATACTGTTCATCAAAATAATTGAGGATCAGCACCATGATATTCCCGTGCGTACCGATTGCGATTCGCTTTCCTTCGTATTGGTCGAGTAGTGCCTGAATCGCACGGACTCCCCGCTGTTGAGCGACAACGTTCGATTCGCCGCCTTCCCATGTAAAAGTAGGATCTTCCCACACTTTCGTCATCGCCAACGTGAAATCTTCCGCCGGTTTTGTCGTCAACATCCGTTCCCGCAAATCGTCCATGAGTAGCACTTCTGTTCCAAGCTGGTTAGCAATCCCTTGTACCGTTTGAATGGCTCGTTTATATGGGCTCGAGACGACGAGATCAAACTTTTCTTCACTCAAGGTGTTCGTGATGTTACGGACGTCTCTCGCTCCTCTTTCAGATAAAGGTCTCGTCCACTCATCGGCTGTATATGTAGAGTGTGCATGTCTTACGAAATATAAGGTCGTCATGTCATCGTCTCCCGTTCTAAGTATGTCATCAACTATCATTCTACCGAAACTTATTGTAAAATTATCCAGCGCCACTTTAGTATACCCCTCAAATTGTTAAATGCTGTTGATTTTGCTTCGAACCATACAGCTTTTCAAAGCGTTACATACAACTGAATCAAAAGAGAGGACGGATGCGTTTGAATAATCAGACAGAAGCCAATAAAACAGCTTGGGAATACCGTGCCTATGAATTTTGGACTAAGCGCGACGGGACGCCAGCAGAAAAGGCAAAAGAACTTTCAAACGACCCGCGAGCCAGCTTGAAGAAGCATCAAGAATTGTTTCATGACGTAAATGGACTGAATGTGGCCAATTTATGCGGGTCGAACGGAAGAAAAGCCATCCCGCTGTCGTTGTTGGGCGCGAACGTCACGATTTTCGACGTATCCGAAGAGAACAGAAGATATGCACTGGAATTAGCGACTTGTGCACAGACAAGCATCGATTACGTAGTGGGTGATGTCTATGACCTAGATGTCAGCAAGTATGAGGGCCGGTTCGATCTTCTTTACTTGGAGGGAGGCATCTTACACTACTTTGATGATCTCAAGCGATTGTGCAATATCCTTTATTCCATCTTGAAACCCGGGGGAAGCATGATTTTAAGTGATTATCATCCTCTCAAAAGATGCATCGGTCCTGAGTCTACATATGTGTTCGTCTATTTTGATAACGAGTTACATGAAGAGAATATCGCATTTAAATCCTTTTTTGATGAAGACGAGCAACAAGACTTCCCTGATGTGTTGCTATTCGTTTGACTTAATAACTAAAACAAAAAGTCACGCCTCATAGGCGTGACTTTTTGAATTCCATAAAATGGCATATTATTTTTAAATAAAGGCTATTTCGTCCATCTGTTTATAGCTATACGCTAACAAGTCATGTCCAGAATAGTGAAACACATGTTGCATTGGGACACGACTCTCAAGCATGGGCTGCAAATATCGCTTTAGATTACTGATGATGCCTATATTGTCAGGATGTAACACCCATTCGATCTCTTTCCACTCTAAAATCCCTTCTTGCGTTTTCATGACTTCATCATACTTTAGGTCGTCTGATAGTTCGGCCAAAAATAGATGGATCCCCACCTGTTGCTCCCCGTGCAAGATGATATCTCCTTTATAGATAGGTGCAACAATTTCATATCCAGTCTGTTCAAACACTTCACGACATACCGGGTCTTCAATCGTTTCCCCTGGCTCGATTTTTCCGCCGACACCATTCCTTAATCCTATGGCGGATGGCTTCTCTCGGTTCAAGAGCAGAAGCTTATTAGCTGACTTCAATATCAATTATAGAGAGAGCGCCTGTTCGAGGGTTTTTCACTCATTACTTGTTAACGCTATATCACTACCCCTATTTTTCATTAATAAAAATCAGATGTCTAATTTACGTGTCCCTATCCATTTCACCATCTCAGGATCTCTATGCGAGAAGAACAAGCTCTCTTTCGTATCGAGCGTAGCGATCTTCTCCATATCCTCACTGCTCAGTTCAAAATCAAAGATATTGAAGTTCTCAATGATCCGTTCCTTCCGCACAGACTTCGGAATGGCCACGACGCCTCTTTGAGTCAGCCATCGTAAAGCCACCTGAGCCACGGACTTGTCATACTTTTCAGCGATTGATGCTAAAATCTCGTTCTGGAATAAGTTGTTTTTCCCTTCAGCAAAAGGTCCCCAAGACTCGATTTGAACATTGTTTTCTTTCATGAAGTCATGACTCTCAACCTGTTGGTTGAAGACATGTGTTTCGACCTGGTTGACCGCAGGAACGATCTCATTATGAATGATTAAATCAATCAAGCGATCTGATTGGAAGTTACTCACTCCGATTGCCTTGATTTTACCCTCACGGTACAATTCCTCCATGGCGCGCCAAGAGCCATGCACATCGCCAAATGGTTGGTGAATCAAATACAAATCAAGATAGTCTACTTGCAGTCTATCCAATGACTTTTCGAATGCTTTCTTTGTGTTCTCATAACCGGTATCCTGAACCCAGAGCTTTGTCGTGATAAACAATTCCGCTCGTGGCACACCACTGCGTTTGATTGCTCGACCAACCGCTTCTTCATTGAGATACGAAGCGGCCGTATCAATCAAACGATAACCTGCTGCAATCGCCTCATAAACAGCTTGTTCACATTCACGTTCATCCTGAATTTGAAAAACACCGAAACCAAGAATCGGCATTTCAACACCATTGTTCAAATTAACTTTTTGCATAGTAGCTTCCTCCTCTATAAAAACCAGTGTCATGTTGAACGTTCTAACGTCTATTCAGTGGTACGTTTATGGCGACAACAACCGTGTGAAAGACATCGATGCCAACTGCCATTGTTTCTTCTGTCTCACATACACCTCAGTGACCACAAACGGATTTGTCACGGTATTTCCTCCTACGATCGCCTGTAACTTTACTTTGTTCAGAAGGATGGCCGTTTCACCGATTAATTGGACAGACGTTTCTTGAATGTCTATGTCCTTATAAATAATAGAGCCGCTATGAATTACGTCTATTTCTTCATCTTTAGAAAATGTAGCCCCCATGTGTACAAAAACTGCTTTCTCTTGAAAGAGATGACGTAAATCATCTAGTTGTCTCTCGATCATCCATTCCCACTTGTTCTTTGAAAGAGCTATGATTGCTTGTTCTATATTCGGATCACTCCCTTTCTCGGTGTTTTTCTTACCCCGCCTTCACTCTATGTGAAGAACACTAGAAATACCGATAGCTCCTCGATACATTTGAAGGTGTAATCTCATTATACGTAAGTATTAAAGAAACCCCTTGTCTATTCCTGTTCGATGTTTGCTTAATCCTCTTTCGTTTCATTTACAGAACTATATTCTTCAAATTACAATAAGCGTACAAACCATGGGGAGAAGGAGAAAATTCATGCGAGATCAACCATCCATTCAGCAAGCAGAACTGGCAAGTATCATTGAACGTCATACGGGGACGAATAGTATTCATGAGACTGCTATTCCATCGTTGTCTTTTGTTCGACGTCCAATCGAGAAAGATCTTAATTATGGGGTCTATAGGCCATCGCTTTGTATTACGGCTCAAGGGATGAAAGAAGTATCAGTAGGGATGGAAGATTTTAGATACGGACCTGGGGATTACCTGGTCTCCTCGGTCGACTTGCCGGCAACAAGCCAGCTGATCGAGACCTCACTTGAAAGCCCCTATTTAGGCTTCATCTTAGAACTAAAAACTAATGAAATCCTCGAGGTTTTAGATAATGCGAATGTCTCACCTTTATCAGAAGCGAGTTCGGAACGGGGAATGTTTGTTAGCCGACTAAATTCTTCTTTGTTCAATGCCGTCTTGCGATTGGTCCGACTACTGGACACCCCGGACGATATTCCAATGCTTGCCCCCTTGTACACAAAAGAAATCATTTATAAAGTCCTGACGGGGGAGCATGGAAACACGCTCGAGAACATTGTAGTGAAAGGCAACAGTGCCCATCACATTAAAAAAGCCATTCAACTCATTATGACCAACTATGATAAACCTCTTCGGGTGGATCAACTTGCAGAAACAGTTAATATGAATGTCTCTGCGTTTCATAAGCATTTTAAGGAAGTGGCGGCAATGAGCCCGATTCAATTCCAAAAACAATTAAAACTTCAGGAAGCACGTCGCCTCTTATTATCAGAGACCTCAGATGCCGCTACTGTGGCCTACCGTGTCGGCTATGAAAGTCCATCACAATTCAGCCGTGAGTACTCACGACTGTTCGGTTTACCGCCAAGAGAAGACATAAAGCGGCTTAAAGAAAAGCATGAACAACGGTTAAATCATTGACCACCTGACTTGATGGTTATGTATAAAAATTTAAGCGACACGTCTCCACAGATTGACGAATTATCATCACTGCCGCACCCAGTTCGCTTACGATTTAACCTTTTTGAATGAATATTCATTTCGTGCAAAAGAGCCCCGAGCATATCAACATGCTCGGGGCTCTTTGTTATGCGTCAGCCGGGTACCGCACGTCGATGCGCTGTCGGATATCGGTCATGACGTCCGCAAGTGTGTGCATATTGGCAAATGAATGAATCTCGGTCTCCCGCTCCCCTGCCTCAATCATGTTCACGAACGTCTGAATCTCATACGTCATATGGCTTTCCTGTTCTAAACCGAGTTCGACGGTCGCCCCGTCTCGGCCAACGAATGTCAAGCGGTCGAGCGAACCGATATCGTCAATCACGATGCGCCCCGCTCCCCCGATAATCTCGGACGGGGCGTCCGTGCCATGGATCTTCGAGTGGAGCACGATGATGTCCATGCCGTCATACGACAAGATGGCCGAACCACTGCCGTCGACACCTGACTCGAGCTTGACGGCGTTGGCATGTAAGCCTCTCGGTCGTCCAAACAGTTTCAAAGCCGGACCGAGGCAATAGACGCCAAGGTCCATCAGTGAACCGTTCGAGAATGCAGGATTAAACGTATTCGGGTTGTCCCCACGCTTATACAAGTCGTAGCGTGACGAGTATTGCGACTTGTTCAAGATGACACGCCGGACCGGTCCGACGCGATGGAGTTCTTGACGCAACACATCGAAGTTCGGCATGAATAGATTGCGGAGCGCTTCGAGCAAAACGACGTCATGTTCGTGCGCCGTCTCAAGCATCTGTCTGACTTCCTCGACGTTCGAGGCGAACGGTTTCTCACAGAGAACGTGTTTGCCGTGACGCATAAAGAGCAGGCTCTGCTCAGCGTGGAGCGAGTTAGGGCTCGCGATGTAGACCGCATCAATCAACTCACTGGACGCCATCTCCTCGAGTGAGGTGAACGTGTTTGGAATATCAAATTCTTCAGCGAACGTTTTCGCGCGCTCGTCTGTCCGGGAATAGACGGCGGACACGGATGCGCCTTCGACTTCATGGGTCGCTTCAATGAAAGAACGGGTGATAAAGTTTGTGCCGATGATACCGAATCCAATCATAGGAAAATCCCTCTTTTCTTTAGGTTATGATGATTTTGCTAAGCATGATTTCGTCATGGAGCGGGATGCCGTGCTCCCCGATGACGGGGATTGACGGTTTATGTATCCGGGCCGCATCGACCGCACCCGGGATGATCCGTGCGAGGCGCCAGCCTCGACGTTGGTAAAACGCGAGCGCCCGCAGATTGTCGTTCGTCGTGATGAGCGACAGCCGTGCGAGCTGATGTTGCTTTGCCAGTCGCTCCACTTCATCGAGGAGTGCCGAGCCGATGCCACGCTTCTCCTGGAGGCTGTCGAGCGAGATGATCTCAATCTCGTCTTCCCGAATGACATACGTGACGAGGCCGATGATGACGTTCGTTTCCGACCAGACAAACCCGTCAAGCGTGGCGCAGTCATACGTCCCGGTCGAGATGACCATCTCAGGTGAGCCCCAGGCATCGATAAAGAATGCACGTACCGCGTCACGCGTCGAAGAGGTAATCGGTTCAATCATCGCAAATCACTCCGCCTCTCGGGCAGGTGACGGTTTTGGCGCACTCGCCTCGGCGTAGATGCGGAACTGTTTGAACTGTTCATCGTAAATCAGGCGAATCGCCCATTTGAACGCCTTTACATACAGGGCATATAGCCATGACGAAGGGATGAGTGAGATGCGAATCGTCACATCCGTCCCGTCTGTCGTCTCGCTCAACGTATACGTCGCAATCGACACCCCTTGATTCGTCACCGCCTGCACCTCGCATTCGTGAGGACGATTGACATGGGTCAACTCGGATTCGACCCGAATCTCTTTTTTCTCGAACTGTTGGACCGAGATGAACCGTTTTCCCGTCACGAGTGAGGCGTCACCGTCCTCATAAATATTTTCGATCAAATGGTCGTTCCATTTGATGATGTGTTCGTCTTCTGCGAGACAAGCGAACGTGTGGTCAATCGGTGCGTCGATTGTCATCGTATATGTAGCCACTTCGAGTTGTTTCAAAATCAAATCCTCCTTCATCGATCGACATTCTTTTTTTCATTACGTTAGACAAGTTCTTTTTCAAAACAGACATACCGTTCATGCCCTTTCGGTTTCGAATCGAAATGGACGCTTCCACGTTCCACGTAGCCGTGTCGTTTGTAAAAGTTGTAGGCTGCCCCATTTCCTGAGAAGCTGTCGAGCCGGATGCTGGTGTAACCTTCCGCTTTCGCCAACTGTTCAGAGGCATGTAACATGGCTTTTCCGCTACCTTGACCTTGCCGCTCCGGATGCACCATCAAGGAATGGATGACGAGCGGATGGTCGTGACGCCAGTCGATCGCCTCCCATTCGGGTGACTGCCATTGATCGAGTACAACGACGCCAAGCAACTCCTCACCGTGTTTCATGATATAGACAGAATCGTCTTTGATACACTCCTCAAAATAAGCGCGGTTCGGATACGTGTCGTCCCATTGAAAAATCTGTCGGGTGAGCAAATTGTCTTTACAAGCGAGATACAGTTGTTCGATTGCAGTTAAATCTGATGGTTTGGCTAATGCGATTGTGTTCATTCCAATGCTCCGTTCTTTAGGGTGACTATCTTTTATTGATGATCCGCTCGTATTTTTTATACTCGTCGTGGTCCATGCTTAGACCGAGCAGCTCAGCGATTGTGTCTTGTCGCCACGTGGTCGGATTGAAATACTGCGATCCCGTGTTGAACCAGCGCCCCTTTTGATCGAATCCCCACGTATACTTCACCCGGTCAAGCCCTTGCTGTAGAAGCATCTTTCCTTCTGCTGGATGGGCTCGCAAGCGATGTTCGCCGAGACGCATATATGGTTCGACGGCCCACGGGCATCGTTCAATCGCTCGTTGAACATATGTATAATCGAAATGATCGATGTCTCTCCTCGCCAACGCAATACATAGCAGGCCGCTCACTTCTTCCGGTCCTTGTTCGATGAGCGACTCTGCCAAAGCGACATCCTCGTCTGTGATGACAAAGTCATTCCAACCCGTCCAATATAAGGCGAGCGCGAAATAGAACGGGTCATTCGGATGAAACGTATAGGCAGTGAGACCGAAGCTATTCACCCGGGCAAAATCTTCGATGGTATCAATCAACTCATACCCGATGAGCATGTCCCATCGGCTGTTATCGGTCGGGTCCATCATCACATGATCAATCAACATCTGCTCGATGCCTCGGGTTTGTTGAAGGTAATGTTCAAGCTGTTTGAACTGGTTTGCCTCAACGTAGGCGTCGATGCGATCCATCATCGCCTGTTGCTCCACCGAGAGGGTCTCGTTGCCTGAATACAGCTCAAAGATATTCCCTACGTTATAATCATTCAAAGATGTGTTCTCCTCTCCCACGTCGCTTTCCACGATGAGCGCTAGTAATTCTGTCGATATGATTGCGTTTTTAGAAAAAGAATTTATCATATTCGTTGCTATATTTTCTTTAAAAAAGATATCACATGCGGTATTTGAAATAAAATTATTCAAAATACTCTAGAATGGTTTCTGGGTCATATTCCAACCCTACCAGCTCGCTCGACCTATCGAGGCCGCACAGCAGCTCATCATCCGACATGTTCGGCAACCAGCGTTCAAGGAATAGCTCGACCGGCAACTCGATCACATGATAGTCGGCCCATTCTTTAACCCGGCACGCGAGCGCAAGCTCTCGTGACGAAAAGAATAACAGGACGTCTGTGTCTTCGACGTGCGATGGTGCGTACGCCCACCCCTCGTCTTGCTCCGCAGATAATCCGAAGACGAGTCCATTCTTCTCGACTCGTTCGCAAAATGTCTCGAGCACGTCGCTTTCCGCCTGCGTCACTTCGACGAACGCCTCAAACGAATGCGCCGCCACCTCGAGGTCATTTATCTCGTGCCACCAGGCGTAAATCGTCTCCCGGTCGTCTTTCAAAAAACCGAGCTCATCACCGGATCCGTTCGTCGCAAGCGTCACGAACCCATGCGGTAACTCCTCTTGTTTCAATTCGTTGGCTCGAATGACGTCATCCCATGTCTTATTGAAAAACCGCTCGTCCTTGATCGGATAAAAGAACCAATCCCCAAGTTCGAACTTGTTCTCATGACCCCATGCGTCACGTAAGCCGTCCGGGAAGCGTGACCCCACTTGTTACTCTACCTGTTCAATCGTTTCGACCGAAATTCCTGAAAGATTCGTATCAAGCCTCATCTCATCGCCTTCTTTCTAACATCAATAACATGAGTATACTGAATTTACAAAAAAGAGGGAATTGATTCCGACAAGTTGATTCAATAATGATCACGATTCTGTTGCGCCAAACGTTTGTAAAACGTAAAAAAGGACCTATAGACAAGGTCCATCGTCACGAGAAATCATTCGGTTGTAAGTTGTAACTTCTTAGTCGATTCACCGACTACCTATACGCGTCATCACTCGTTAACGAGCTGAACGCCGCTCACTTCATAATCACCGATTTGAATGAAGTGGAACCGTCCGTCCTCGGCTAACCCTCTAGCAGTTCCCGAAAACTCAGCTACAACGTCAGGGCGTTTGCGTGCACCGAACGGCCACTTGTACAACAACCCGTCTTTTACGAAGTAGCCGACCTGTCCTTGAATCGTCAGCGCCGAACTGTCGTGAAGTCGCTTCGGCGTCTTATACTTGTTGAGTCGACCGGTTGAATCAACATGAATCAAGTCATACCAAATCGACGGACAGAGCCAGACCCCGGTTCGATTTGCTTGCAACAATTCGCAGTCGACAATGGTCAGTGGACGTACAAAATCTGACTGATAGCGTTGTAACACTTCACCTGTCCTCGAGAAACAGACGAGTGCCTCGGTGGATATCCCTTCCCCGAACACCCCTTCATCGGCATAGCCGATCCAAACCCCCGTGTCGTTGACGGCGACAGCTCCGATGGCGTTGCCCGCATGGAACGAATGAAGTATCGACCCTCGTCCATCGATAACCCAGGCGTTGCCGGGTGTACCTTCGTGCGTCACATTGACGACGAGAAACGTTTCTGAATCAAGGAGACGGATGAATGGCGAACTCAAATGAAACGGCAGTCGTATCGTCCGCTCATTCCAATAGACGACCGGGCCATCCTGATCCACCAGAACAATCACTTCACCACCTGATAAATCGGCATCAAATACTCTTGATTCATCGGTTATAAATATCCTCTCAATCTGCAGTTTCATCCAGTTTCACCTCCCATATTCACCGCTATCTTGTTGTTCAATCAAACACGATGAATCGTTTATACGTTTACTCAACGAGTTAGACGGTCTTGATACTGCTCGAGCCTTCTGTGGAAGCGGTCAACTTCTTCCCGAGTCACCGAATCTGTCATTCCATAGCGCTCGTCCAAATATGGCTTGAAATCGATGTCCGTCAATTCGATGCGCCGTGCCCACTCTAAAACCGTTTCTGTCGGCAACCATTTCTTCGCCGGCGGTAACGCCTGATTGAACGCGATGAGAGCGTCCCGAATCGTCACACCTGTCCAAGCCGGTTCTTCGACACTCGTCATCGAGCTCGGGACTGAATGACGCGAGAACGTCCGCGTCGTGAACGAAGCTGTTTCGTCAGCTCGCTTGCGGTGCTGAAAACGAATGTTAGCGGCAAAAATCACTCCGCTAAGCAATACACAGGCTAGTAACAACACCCAATAGAAGAGGCCATCGCCTCGTTCGATGACGGTAGTCACAGAATCAATCGTATAATCCAAATAGTCCAGTTTCAGACGAGACTGTTCTTCTTCTTTCGGTATCCTCATCTTTCCTTCGGACGACTCCATCAAATACTCAGATTCTGCCGGTGTCGGTCGCAACTTTAACCCCGAGGTCGGAGGCTCATACCACCATTCCATCAACAAGCTGATGAGGCGAAGTCCAATAAAGACCGTTCCTACTGTCAGCACTGCGGTCAAACCAAGCCGAATCATCCAACGCATGTTGCGCCTCCTCTAGGGATGACTTACATCACATTGTATCATTGGACGTTTCCACTTGGAATAATCATTCAGCACGACTCTAGTCATTGTTTTACAGAAGATGCATCTTAGCGACCTGACTTGTTGGCCGCAGCTTTAGAATCTCGGTCGCTAATTCGTTCGCTTCATCATCCGTCATTAATTTGTCGGGAATCGCATTGAAAAAGAGCAAGTATTCCTTTAGATCTATGCGACTAGAATCAAGCACGACAGCACGTTTCGCATGTTCGTAGGCCCGTTCATAGGCATGAGGATGGTGACAGAACGGTTGGCTCATGAGAAGCGACGCAGCCTCTTCCCAATCCGCAGTCTGCTCAACTTGAATCTGATCGCATACGATTTCGTAGACCGCTAAATCATCCGTATCAAACGCAACTTCAAGAAATGTATCTAACACCACTTCGTGAGCGAGCGGCTTCACTAGACGTTGAACGGTCGCTCGGTCATTTGAGAGGATCGCCTTGTGTAGTTGTTTTTTCAGGCTCATTTGAACGCTTGCCCCTTCCTTGATGATTCATCAACGCTCTTTTTTTCATTCATTTCCGTTTAAAACCTAGCGCGATGGAACGAAGAATCCTCGATTTGTTTCCGCAACTATCACACGCTATAATCATTGGCTCATCACCATAACACGTGGTTGCTATTTTAACGACCAAGCTCGAAGCGTAATCTCAAAAAGAAACGTTCGAGGTTTCGGTAGCCATAACCACGGCGTTTGATAAGCTTGATTTTGTTGTTCGTTCCTTCCATCTTTCCGTTCGATAGACTGGACACGATTGTTCGACGCATCGCTTCCTCTCGGTTCTGGATCGATTTCGCGATCTTCGCCAGAGGCCCACAAGGATGGGACTGATAACGATCCAACCAATCGGTCAGTCGACGTTTCGCCTGTCCATGGCACGTGGCCTTCAGCACATATCGAATATGTTGAAGTCCTTGATAGAGGTCCCGGGTGAACGGATCTTCCCGAAAGGAACGGACTTCGCGCAGGTCGGTGACGGTGAACTCGCGGATGCGCTGGCCAAGATCAACGGGCGACCGAGAAAGTGCCTGGACTGGAAAACCGCACACGAGGCCTTCACCGAGGAAGTGTTGCGCTTAATTTGACAAACCGTCTTATAAAAAAGAAATGTGTTTAATTTTTATCATAAAATCCGTTTGTGAAAAAACTATGCATTTTTTGATTAAATCTCTTGTCAATTTTTGAAATGAATTTGATATACTTTTTTGTAATATAATGATGCTATACTCCTTTTAACAAATCGTTCGTCACTGTATCTTTATCTTTAAAGGAGTACAACTAATGAAAAACAAGGTAATACTTATCGCTTCTAGTGTCTTACTCACAACAACTTTTTCGATGCATAGTCCAAAAGTCGAAGCAAGTAGTGCATATAACGTAAAAGTGAAGACAGACGATCTTCGTGTTCGGACTGGTCCTTCTCTCAATCACAAAATTGTCGGCATCACTAACTGATATGCTCCCCAATAGGTAGACAGATGAAATAACAAATCTGTTTATTCTATTGGGGAGTGTTTTTTTATGGCGAGAAGTCGGCATTCAATCGAACAAAAACTGAGTGCACTACGAATGATGGAAGAAGGAACATATACGTGGAAGGAAATCGAGGAGGCTCATCACGTCTCTGAGCATACCCTCCGGGTGTGGAAAGTAAAATTCGAGACCGGCGGAATCGACGCCTTGAAGGAGTCGAGGATATGGAAACTGTACACAAAGGAACAGAAAATAGCGGCCGTACGTGACTATCTCGACGGGGTCACCGTGGTGGAAGTCCTCTCCAGACATCAAATCAGTAGTCGTTCGGTTCTATATCGGTGGATCAAGAAGTATACTAGTCATAGCGAGTTAACAGATTCGAGAAAAGG
>NZ_JACSLC010000041.1:0-266 GCF_018617905.1 Exiguobacterium sp. s40
AGACGATGAGGTAGATAGGTCATGGGTGGAAGCACGGCGACGTGTGGAGCTGAATGATACTAATCGGTCGAGGCTTTGATCTAGTCTAAGGTTTGTATGAATTGATGAGTCTTCAGTTTTGAGAGAATAATCTCTTAAAAAATATTGACGTTATGACTAAATAATGTTAATATAACACTTGTCTGGTGGCGATAGCGAAGCGGCCACACCCGTTCCCATGCCGAACACGGAAGTTAAGCGCTTCAGCGCCGAAAGTAGTTGGGGGT
>NZ_JACSLC010000042.1:0-234 GCF_018617905.1 Exiguobacterium sp. s40
AACAAGGTAGCCGTATCGGAAGGTGCGGCTGGATCACCTCCTTTCTAAGGAAAATGCCCATGTGGCATTGCCCATCGTTCAGTTTTGAGGGTTCGTCCCTCGATTGTTCCTTGAAAACTGAAGATTCATCAAGACATCAAACCAATTAATTTCACATATGGTCCGTGAGGACCGTGTGTCTTAGACGCTAGATCAAGGTAGAAAGGGCGTACGGTGGATGCCTTGGCACTAGGA